>NZ_JBFUFK010000014.1:0-231870 GCF_056403475.1 Rhizobium sp. P2_G9
GCATCAATCAGCTTTTGGTGATGACCGCGCGAGAGATCGAAGGACGAGAAGCGCAACCCACGGCGGGGATCATCGACAGYCAAAGCGTYAAAACSACGGAAAGCGGCGGCGTTTGCGGCTATGACGYGGGAAAGAAGATCAAGGGTCGCAAGCGTCACATCGTCACCGATACGTGCGGATTTCTGATCTTCGTGCTAATCCATGGGGCCRACGTGCAGGACCGCGACGGTGCGCCCGATGTTCTCAAGGCCATCCGCTACCGTTTCCCATGGCTGCGCCATATCTTCGCCGATGGCGGCTATGCGGGCGACAAGTTGAAGTTGGCGATGCGCCGTCACGGGCAGTGGACAGTCGAAATCGTTAAGCGCTCGGACAAGGCCGCGGGCTTCGTCTTGCTACCGCGCCGATGGGTTGTGACCCGCTGTACAATGTTGCCAAGTCTGGTTTCGAGTGGCCAGTGCGCATCGAGCGTCCACATCGTAGGCAATCGCCTGTTGAGGATGGCCGTAGTCGGGATGAGAGTCGATTTGTCGCGGCCGAATCAGAGCCGCGGCAGGATTTAATGCGCCATCGACGGTCGAGCTGCGAGTTGGCCGATGGAGGCGCACATGGTCCGGTGCATGGATCGCCCTGTGCTGCACGTGCAAGTGTCGTTCGAAGCGACAAGAACCGGCCCCCAACATCTGCTCGAGGCCTACGCCCAGCTTGTGCCGACAATACGACGCACGAAGCAACGGCCAGAGAGAGCAGGCCCCTCGTCGAAGGTGACGAAAGCGATAGCGAGATCGGGAGGTGAGCGATGACCGAGATGCGATGTGCGCTCTATGCGCGGGTGTCGAGCGAAGCCCAAACGCGCGACAATACGATTGCCAGTCAGGTCGCGGCGTTGCAGGAACATATTGCCACCGACGGCTTCTTGCTTGAGCCAGATGACAGCTACGTGGATGATGGCTACAGCGGTTCGATCTTGCTTCGCCCGGCGTTGGAGCGGTTGAGAGATGCGGTTGCCGCCGGCCATGTCGACCGCCTCTATGTCCACGCTCCCGATCGTCTTGCCCGCCGCTACGCCCATCAGGCGCTGCTGATCGACGAATTCCGTCGCGCCGGTGTGGAGATCGTGTTCCTCAACCGTCCCATCGGCGGCACGGCCGAGGATGACTTGCTGCTCCAGGTTCAGGGCGTGATCGCCGAATACGAGCGGGCCAAGATCCTCGAGCGCAGCCGGCGTGGTCGCCGCCACGCAGCACGCTCCGGCTCCGTCAGCGCTTTGACGGGCGCGCCCTTCGGCTACCGCTACGTGAGCCGATATCAAGGCGGCGGCGTGGCACGCTTCGAGGTGGTGGAGGCGGAGGCGCATATCGTTCGTCTGATCTTCGCATGGGTTGGTCTGGATCGCATGAGCCTGCGGGAGGTATGCCGGCGGCTCGAGCAGATCGGTTGCCAGACGCGGGCAGGTGTCACTCATTGGTATGCTTCCACGATCCACGGCATGCTTACCAATCCTGCCTATGTCGGACGTGCCGCGTTCGGGCGGTGCCGCTACCTACCACCACGACCGCGGTTGCGACCGATCCGCGGCCATTCGCAACCCGCCCCGCACGCCGCGTCCCGTGTTCCCGTTCCGACTGAAGAGTGGATCGAGATTCCTGTTCCTTCGCTCGTCGATCCGATTGTGTTTGAGGCGGTCCGTGCTCAGCTTGAGGAGAACCGCCAACGCAAGCGCCAACGCACGCCAAGCTCAGACTGGTTGCTGCAGGGCCTCACCGTTTGCCATCGTTGCGGCTATGCCTATTATGGCAAGCGCGCTCCTCGTGTTCACAACAAGTACGATCCGACCAACACGTTGCGCTACTATCGCTGTACCGGTGCGGACGGTCACCGTTTCAGCGGCCATCCCGTTTGCAACAACTCACCGGTGCGCGGCGATCATCTGGAAGAAGCGGTTTGGGATCAGGTGAAGGCGCTCATGGAGGACCCACGTCGGATGGCTGAGGAATAACGTCGCCGCCTGCTTCAGGCCCGTAACGAAACCCGTGAAACAGAAGAGATCGCCCGCCTGGAACGACAGATCGCGGCCTTGCATCGGGGCATCGGCCGGCTGATTGACAGCTATGCCGAGGGCGTTATCGACAAGACCGAATTCGAGCCGCGTATCGCTGGCCTGAAACAACGCCTCTCCCACCTTAAGGAGCAGCACCGGGCCGCGGTCAAGGTGGCCGAGAACGAGCGTGAGCTATCACTCCTCGTCAGCCGTCTGGAGGACTTCTCCGCCAAGGTGAAAACAGGGCTCACCAGCCTTGACCGCACCGGCATGCGGCAGATCATCTGTACTGTAGTTCGCCGGGTCGAAATCGACGATGCAGACATCGAGATCATCTTCCGTGTTCCGCCGCTTGATGGCCCAGCCGGCCCAAAATCACCAAGCCAGGCGCCCAGTTCCACGCAACATTGTACAGCGGACCGTCGAAAGAACATTTGCTTGGCTCGGCCGTTGCCGCCGCCTCGCCAAGGACTGGGAAAAATCGCTCGAAAGCGCAACCGCATGGGCGCAAATCGCTTCAATCCGAATGCTCACAAGGCGTATCGCAAGGTATTGGATCTACGAATGAACTTTTGAATCGGGCTCTCAGAAGTCCGCCGGCACCAGCGTGATCCGCCGACTATAAGGGCACCGCCGGGATGCGCCTCGTCCATCCCCTCGGCAAATCGCCGATCCTGGAAGACACCGACGGTGATGTTGGTCATTTGACACTGGTCGAGACGGGCGCGATCTGCGAATATCTCGCGGAGAAAGCGGGCGGTCGTTTGGGCCAAACGACCGGGCAAGCGTTCTGCTTTACAACCAGTTTCTCCACTACGCGGAAGGATCGCTTATGCCCCCGATGGTCGCGACGCTGGTCGTCAGCCGCCTACGGCTGCTTGGCCGCTTGGCCGCCAAGAGGCTGCGGCCGATGCTCGACTTACACCTCGATTTCGTGGAGCAGGAATTGAGACGACGCGCGTGGTTTGCCACCACCGAATTGACCGCCGCCGACATCATGAAGTCGTTCCCGCTCGAAGCCGCACGCTACCAGGCTTCGTCGCCGACGGGAAAAGGCGGCCGTCGCCTGGCTCGAGAGTATTCACGGCCTCGCTGCCTACAAGCCCGCCCTTGACAGGGGTGGCGGGTATGCGCTCTCGGAAATTGTAAAGTAAGGCGATCGAGGTCGCATCATTCGCCGACGGATTGCTCTGTGCGGAGCGAACATCGCCGGGCGGCCCTAGACAACGAAATATCAACGGAAACGATCGCACGCCCTGCGCCCGCTTCGTGGAACAACCCGTCGTGCCGCCAGTTGATGTTTGACGCGGCCTCGCGGAGAACTGTGAAGACGGGTCTCAGAGGTTCTCCGCTTGGCAATCGCCTCATTGGCAACCCAAGGACCCACACGATGGAAGCTCCTCCTCTCGAACAAGCTAGCGGCGATCTTAGCGGCGGACATCGAGGGGTATTCACGTTTGATGCACCTGGACGAGGAACAGACGCTGGCCACGCTCACGTCGCATCGCACCATCGTTGACGGGTTGATAGAAACGGCCCATGGCCAGATTTTTGGCACCGCGGGAGACAGCGTGCTGGCCGAATTCCCGTCCATCGTCCACGCCTTCCAATCAGCGGTCGCGATCCAGCAGGCGATGTGGCGCGCCAACCAGAAGCTACCGGACGATCGCCGCATGAACTTTCGCATCGGGATCAACGTGGGCGATGTGATGGTCAAGAACGGGGATATCTTCGGCGACGGAGTTAACATCGCGGCACGCCTCGAGACGCTGGCCGATGTCGGAGGCATTTGTGTTTCGAGGGGCGTGCGGGATCACTTGCGCGACCGAGTCGACGCCGAGTTCGAAGACCTCGGTGAACAGAACATCAAGAATATCGCGCGCCCCTTGCGGGTGTTCCGTGCCAAGTTCGAACCGGAGGGGGAGCCGATCCTCGAAATCTCGACCGCCCCCCAAAATCGAGAATCGTTCTCCGATATCGGTGATACGCTTTCTCCTCAAGGTAATGGTCAGGACGACGACAATTCAGTCGAAGTCTCGTTTTGGGAAACTGTGCGGGAGAGCGGTGACCCGGTTGAATACGCGATCTATCTGGATCGGTTCCCCGACGGCCAATTCGCAGAATTGGCGAAAGCCCGAATTGAGGGCGGCGGCACCCCCCAGGGCGATCCAGCCATCGAACTGGCCTTTTGGGAAACTGTCCGCGACACTGGCAACAAAGCCATGATCGAAGCTTACCTGGCCAAATTTCCCCGCGGCCAGTTCGTCGCGCTGGCAAACTTGATCCTATCCGATCTCTCTTCCAGAGAACCGGAATGAGATAGGGAGCATGCAGCCCGGTAACCGAGTGGATAAGCCAGCGCGCGGTTCAGGGACGTCGCCCTCGAAGACAACGAAACATGGCGCGACGCCCATTGTAGCTCGCGACTTGGCTCACTGCGCTCCGGCGTTCGGAGCCGATCCTTAGTCGAAATGGCATCGGTCGTCCGTCCCGGCAGTTCCGGCGAGCCGTCCGCGGCTCAATCATTATCGTCACGGGTCCCATCTCCATCTCGCCGAACGGCGACGCGAACGCGATCTCCGCCGCGTCCCGACCGACGCCAATGCGGACCAGGCCGTCGAGGTTTGCCTGGCGCGTTGCTTCGAACAGCCACCATCGTCCGGAAAGGAGGCATTCCAACACGCCAGGGAAGTCCCGTGGTTGGAGACCGTAGGCATAGCAGCCACCGAAACGCGCGGGTATGTGTCTTGTGGCATTTGCTACATGCTTCCGCGTATGTCCGGAAACGGACGGCAAACCAACTGTCGTCAAATTGATTGCCCCGAAATGAACAGCGAACAACTCCCAGCGCCTCGCGACCCGATCGCACTCGTCGTCAACGATGAGCCGCTCATCCTCATGGATGCATCCTGCATCTTGGCCGACGAAGGCTATTCCGTGATCGAGGCCAGCACGGCGGAAGAAGCGTACGCCTTTCTTGTGAAGCATCCGAGCCTTCAACTGGTTACCGCACCTGGAACAATCAGATGCCCCTTGGTGGATTTGAGCATCAAACATGTACGTCGCCGTGGGCAAGTTCCCCCTCTTCGTCGGCGGTGAAGAATACGAGAAAGACCAGGACACAATAAAAGACTGCAACGACTGCGGCAACGACGACACCCGGGACAGGGCCGAGATCGGCGTTTGTGATTGCTTCCAGTACAGAGTGGACGAAATCGCCCTTCGGACCTTGATCCTGCAAGTTGGGGGTCGAGATTTTCAACACCCAGGCAGCCAGCAAGATGGCAAAGACATGGATGTAGTTGCGCTTTAGACGCCTGGCGAACGCCAGCCGCTGTGAGATGAGGAATTTTGGGGTCCTCAGGCTCTCGCCTAGAATGAGCAGCCAATTGGACGCGAAATCCGGCTGTGGGGAAAAAATCTGAGCGAAATAGTAGCGCTCGAACTGGCGGACGCGGGCGCGATAGACGTCGAAGAAGCGATAGCGGCGCGCCTCAATCCAGAGCAAAAGCAGCGTCAGCAGCATAGCGAACAGAACCACGCCATGGTGGGAACTCGGGCTGGAGAGAGAAACCGACAGCATCGCGGCCGCGACTGTAAGCGCCCAGTTCGTCGTGCGGTCGAGACGATCCCGCCATCCGGCCATGCGTGCGATTTCGGCGCGGTGAAAGTGCGACATGGTGTTGACAAGTTCGGAAGATGTCATTGGCGCACTCGGCTTGGGAGTCGCCGGCAACGTCGGTGCGTTCGTCATGACCGTCAAGCTCCTCTGCTCGTTGGCTATAGACGGCACAAGCTAGAGCAACTTCTATGGTTCCAAAAGCCACAAGGTCGGCGCTCCGAGCAGTGTTTCGTGCGACGTTTGAAGAGGCGGCCAAGGTACTTTTCTGGCCGGGCGGAACGCGGGTCTGGATCGAGCGTTGCAGTTTCAATTCCAGCGTCGCGTGGCCTCATGAGCTTTTTTGGAAACAGGATTTTGCCGCGCCATCGTATCCCGATGGCGTCGGTGTTCGTGGCGCTTTGTCTTGTCATCGCTTGTTCTCCAGCCCTGGCGGCCTCGTCCCAAGCTCACGCACCATCCGAGTCCCTTTTCCTGATCCAGATCATCATCCTCGTCGTGATCGGTAGGCTGCTGGGCGAATTGATGGTCCGCATCGGTCAACCCTCGATCATGGGTCAGATCATCGGTGGAATATTGTTGGGTCCGAGCGTGTTCGGCGCTCTTTGGCCCCAGTTGCAGACACAAATATTTCCAAGCTCTGAAGTGCAAAAGAGCATGATGGACGCCGTGGCGCAGCTCGGTATCTTATTCTTGCTGCTGCTCGCCGGAATGGAGACGGACGTGCGCCTTGCCATACGCCTGCGGCGGGCTGCACTTGGCGTATCGCTGACTGGCATCCTCATACCCTTCGTGCTGGGATTCGCCCTCGGCGAGCTGATCCCGGCCGACATCCTTTCGGACCCGAATAAGCGGCTGGTGACCGCACTGTTCCTCGGTACCGCGCTCTCGATCTCTTCCGTCAAGATTGTCGCATCGGTGGTGCGCGAGATGGACTTCATGCGCCGCAACGTGGGCCAGCTGATCGTTGCCTCCGCGATCATCGACGACACCGTCGGCTGGGTGATCATCGCCATCACCTTTGGCCTGGCGGAAAAAGGTTCAGTAGACGTCCGCACCCTCGCCATAAGCGTCATCGGCACTTTGGCTTTCATGGCCTTCAGTTTCACCATCGGACGACGCCTGGTGTTCGAGGCCATCAGGCTTACCAACGACACGTTTCGCAGTGATCTGCCCGTCTTGAGCGCGATAGTTGCGATCATGGGTGGCATGGCGATCATTACCGACCTCATCGGCGTGCACACCGTGCTCGGCGCTTTCGTGGCTGGCATTCTCGTCGGGGAATCGCCAATCCTCACCCGTCAAATAGAGGGGCAGTTGCGCGCATTGACGACCGCACTGTTCATGCCGGTATTTTTTGGTCTGACGGGTCTCAAGACCGATCTCAGCGTGCTCCTCGACCCCCACATTCTCCTGCTTGCGGTCGGCCTTATCGTCATTGCTAGCGTCGGCAAATTCGCCGGCGCATTCACCGGTGCTCGGTTTGGAGGATTTTCCATTGCCGAGGCCATGGCGTTGGGATGTGGCATGAATGCGCGCGGGTCGACGGAAGTGATTGTAGCCTCGATCGGGCTTGCAGTGGGCGTTCTCGACGAAAAGCTGTTCTCTGTGATTGTTGCAATGGCCGTCGTCACCACCATGGCGATGCCGCCCTCGCTCAGATGGGCGTTGGCAAGGTTGCCGATGCGCTCAGAGGAGCGGGACCGGCTCAAACAGGAAGAGTTCGAGGACCAGAGCTATCTGGCGAATTGCGAGCGCATCATGCTCGCTGTCGATCTCACGCCCAGCAGCGACCTCGCGGCCCGCATCGCAGGCCATTTCGTAGTCATGAGGAAGACGCCAGTTACGGTGTTGAATATCATCGAGGACGAGGCGGCCAAAGACTTGCCGGAAGGCACTGATAATTCTCCGACGAACAGCGACGACGCACAGTCGGTCGCCGAACGCGTGAAATCAACTGCGGGCGGGGCAATCGCGTCGGAAGCGGGCACCGGCACCACCGCGCAAGGCGACATTCACGTGATCACCAGGGTCAAGAACGCTGATCTACGCAAAATCCTGGGTGAAGGTTCGGACCAGGGCCACGATCTGTTGTTCATCGGCGTCGAGCCTGTCGCAGCCGCCGACGGCGGGTTTGACGAACAAATCTCGGTCATGACATCTGCCTTCAAGGGCACCACGGTGATCATCTCTTCTCGCGGACAGGGTATCGCCGACGACAGGAACATGCGTATTCTTGTGCCCGTGAGCGGCACCGAACGTTCGACACGTGCGGCCGAGTTCGCCTTTCTCATCGCCAAGGCAACCGGGTGTTCGGTGTCGGTGATCTACATTGTCGGACCGGGGCAGATGCGCTCGCGGTCGCGCGTGAGCGACAATTCGAACATGCATGCAGCCACATCGGACCGGATCGACGAAGTTGCCAACTACTATGGGGTTTCTGCCCAGAAAATCGTTCAACAAGGCGATTCTCCGGAACTGTCCATTCTGCGGCATGCTCGGCGTGGCCGTTACGATCTGATTGTGCTCGGGGTCAGCCGCCGCGTCGGCGATGGGCTTTCCTATGGTCGAATTGCCGACACATTGCTGGAAGCTGCCGATCGGTCGTTTGTGTTCATCGAAACGGAATAGCTTTAATACAGTGCAGGCGGTTTTGCGACGCTGCCTCATCGGGAGTGCCGTCGCAAGATACAGCATCGACCGGGAGCATTCAGCTCGCGTAATTCCTCGATTAGCGTCGCCGACGTTGCCGACGAGAACGCGCGGGCAACGTCCAGGCAGCGTGCTGTCGCCACACATTTAGTTGCCTTCGGCATCCGTATTGAATGTGGAAAGTTCCACTCAGGTGTCCGACGGGCCTCGCCATTAGCGTCGTTGTGCTTCTCCTCGTGGGAGACGACCTCGTTGAGCGTGAAGCCGTCATCCGCCGTGCCTGTTGACTATGTCGGAACTTTAGATGTCACTGGAACAATCTGAGCACGCTGTCGGCCTCGGCGTTGGCGACCGAAAGCGACTGGATACCGAGCTGCTGCCGCGCCTGCAGCGCCCTGATCCTCGCGGAACTCGCGTCCATGTCGGCGTCGACCAGCTTGCCCACTCCCTTCGAGATCGTGTCCATGTTCGACTGGTTCTGTTCCTCGTAGGAGGCGAACGACTTCTGCATGGCACCGAGGGTCGCCATTTGGTCGGTGAGGTAGTTGAGTTTGTCGTCCATCTTCTGGATGTAGTCGTCGTAGATGGCGTTCCGGTCCCCGCCGCAGACGTGCATGCCGCGCTCCAGCTCCCGCAACACTTGAACACCCGATGCTTTAGGGTGGACGTCACGAATGAGCACAAGACGCACGAGGCGTTCAGGGAACGGGATCGGTAAGCTGTCGAATCCTAGATGTGACAGCCGAAGATGCGCGGTGAACCGCTGTATGCATGCAGCCCCAGCAAAGCTAGCTATCGACCGAAGTCAAAACCAAAGTACCATCTGGTGCGCGGACCTATTGTGCTTCTCCAATGTTGTTATGGACGAGCCAGCACCTAAATACTGATCATCGGCAGTCGGAGCTTTACCCTTTCGACGGACAGCGGTCCGCTGCCAGATACTTGGCCGTGGGCCGCACTATCGAAGAACAACGGACCGAAATCTGAAGAAACCACCCGCATGCAACAAGCAGTCTATTCAAGGGTGCGAAAGATGCTACAACAGTTCGGCGGGGTCGCAGTCGAACGCACGATGAACCTGCGGAGATGGCATGAGCAGTGATGCGAAACTTGAACTAGCGTTGAGAGCTGCAAATATCGGCATCTGGGACTGGGATCTTCAAACCAACGAATTCGACTATTCCGAGCGGGCCAGATCGATCTTCGGCTTCGCCCCGTCCGGAGAGATCACGTATGACATGGTCCGAGCCGTCACGCATCCCGATGACTTCCCCCACACTTCCGCGCAGGCCAAACGGGCGATCGACCCCGCGTTGCGAGAAGACATGCCATATGAATACCGCATCTTCCGGGCGGACACGGGCGAACTAAGATGGGTTCGGGCGGAGGGCAACGCGGTCTTTGAGATCGGCAGCGACACGGTCAAGGCCATCCGGTATATCGGCTGCATCCAGGACATAACGGATACCAAGCGGGTGGCGGCAGCTCTTGAGGAGAGCGAACGCAGACAGAGGTTGGCGATCGAGGCCGCCGGCATGGCCGTGTGGGAAATCGATCTTCGAACCAACTCGCTTGCGACATCTCCTGATTTAAAGCGCCTCTTTGGCTTTGCGGCCGAAGAGGAGCCTACCTTGGAAGACTTCAGGGAATGCTACGTGCCCGGAGAACAGGGCAAGACAAGGGAGGCGGCGATTGCAGCGTTGGGCCAGGGAGAAAGCCACTTTGAAGCTGAGTTCCGGATCAACAGGAAAGACGGCCAGGAGCGATGGCTGCTGCTGAGGGCGGAGATACTGCTCTCTGGCGGGGGTGAGCCGCAACGCGTCGTCGGCGTCGTGATGGACATCGACGAGCGCAAGCGGAACGCGGAACGGCAAGTCCTGCTCATGCGGGAACTTAACCATCGGGTGAAAAACTCGCTGAGCGTCGTCCAATCCATAGCCGGCCAGACGTTTCGGCAGGGCATCGACATCTCAGCCGGCCTCGAGGCGTTTCGTTCGAGATTGCGAGCACTCGCAGACGCCAATGACATCCTGATGCAAAGCGAGTGGGCCTCTTTCGATCTCGAGACACTAATCGACAAGGTGACCGCTCCCTACAGGACCCGGGGGCCGGACCCGTTCACGATCACCGGGTCGCACATACTTATCCCGCCTCGCTACAATGTGTCTCTTGCCCTAGCGCTGCATGAGCTCGCGACCAATGCGGCAAAATACGGTGCCTTGGCTGCGCGCGAAGGGAAGGTCATGATCGATTGTCAAAGCAACGACGAAACCGCCTCGATCGAGTGGCTGGAATCCGGCGGGCCACCCGTGACGGAAACGAGCCGCCAAGGCTTCGGCCTCCAACTGCTTACAAAGGTATTGGCACCCGCTTTCAGCAAAATGGATTACGAATTGCGTCCTCAGGGCGCGCGCTGCCGCATAGAGTTCCGCCTGTGAAACATCGAAGGGGCGATGAGGTGAGAAGTGAGTGGTCCGTCGACAAGAGACCGCAGCCACGTCAGTCGTTCGTCGCCGCTAACGGCGGTCTGATCCCGAACGGCACGCTTGTGGCTTGCCCTGAGATCCCGCGCTCTCGACGACGCGGCCGATCGAGACCTATACCCCGTAGATGACATAGCCAGAGAATGGCTCCGGTGTTCAGATGAGACCTCCGTCCAGGGTTTTCGCTTGCCAGGGTTCGAACGGTGGTTTTGATCCAGCTCATGCAGTCCGCCTGAGTGCCAACCCACCCATGCGCGAACACGCGACGATCTATTCACCCCACGCTCATTTCCCGTGTTTGGCGGGCAGCCCGCGAACTCACCATGCTTTCGACAGACAATTACGTGACGGCTGCTCTTGTCCTTGACGGTTTAGAGCTTCCCATTGGCAGGAACCGCACAAGCAGCTCTCCCTGGCTCAACAGCTTCTCCAGCCCGCCTCGGTACTCGCGCCGCTATTCTCCGTCGGCCCCGTCGACCCATGACATAGATCACGACAACCCTATTTTCTTCCGATCTGCCGCCCGACCAGAGTCCTTTCGCGAGTGAGTTCAAGAAAGCCGTCGCGGCGCCGTCGCGGTCCGTCAACTCACGTTGAACGCTGGTTGCGATTTCCTCGCATTTAATGATGTCCTTTGATCTTGCAGGGATAAACAGCTGAACCGAGTGCATACGCCCGGCAAACAGCGAAGCAGGTGGCAATGTTCCGGCGCAGCGGAAACTATGACGTCGTAGTGGTAGGCCGGTGGCCAAAATCGGCTCGGAACGCGCAGACCTCCGCTGCGTTGAACCGATGTCGAGCCGCACCGCTTTTGCCGCGGCGTCCAACATAACAGGAGTTTCCAATGTCACGTGGACCACTGACCGCGCTGCTCGCAGTCCTCGCTGTCGCGGGCTATCAGAACCGCAACAAGATCGCCGAAGTACTCAGAAACCTCGGACAAGGGGCACAGATGCCCGACCGCGATGGCACCATGCCAGCCAACACGGGAGGCATCGGCGATATCCTTGGTCGACTTTCGAATGGCGGTCTCGGAAGCTTACTCGGCGGTACGTCACCAGGCGGCATCCTCAGCGGCGGCTTGGGCGGCCTTCTAGAGCAGTTCCGCAACAATGGTGTCGATAAGGCGGACTCGTGGGTCAACACCGGACCGAACGACACGATCGAAGACCACGAGCTATCCAAGGCGCTCGGGCCGGAAATCATCGATGAACTCGTCGCCAAGACCGGGTTATCGGCGGAGGAAGTCCTCGCCCGCTTGTCTCGTGACCTCCCCAAGGCCGTCGACGACCTGACACCGGACGGTAAGGTCCCGACGGAACAGGAAATGACGGACCTGGCTCCCCCGCCGCCGTCTCGTTCGTCAGTCCCGAACGCTGGCACAGCCTGAGCGGTAAATTAGCAGTCTGTTGACGGACAACTCTTGCTGCGGTGATGAGTCGATACTCATGGGTTCCATAAAACTGGTCGAGGCGGGCCCGCATTCGTTCGTGCGTGGAACCATCTCGGCTCGTCAGCAGTTTGGGGGCGGAAAAGACCACATACGCGATGGGACCTATGACGGACGACGAAAACGACAATCTCAGCCTTGGCGAATCAGATCTCACGAACCTGCGTCCGGACGCCCGACGAGAGAGGACGGACATCCTGTTTAGAGCAATGGCACGCGCCGAAACCGTCAAGCGCCACGAGAAGACTGAGCGCCTAAAGCGCGCGCGTATGGAGGCGGCACGAGATGGCATATGAGAATTCGGCTCTGGGGGAAGATGTATTGAGTTCGCCCGTTTCCTCGCGGTTCGACAAGGTTGTAGGGTTGAACATGGAAGGCGAATGGCTGGCCGTGGACAATGCGATGGACGCCGCGCGTATGTTGGCCGATGCGTGGCCGGACAGATCAGGCCCGTCATATAAGCGGGCGTTGACCGCATGCCGTGCTTATCTCGACCATGGCGGTTCGCCGATCGCGGCAAGGGCTGCCTTCTCAGTCGCGGTGATGGAACTTGGCCTGCCGTTCAGGGTGTTCGACGACATGATGGCCTTCATGGATTTTCAAGTCGAAGTTATGACCGAGGAAGATATCCGGCGCAGCGCAGTTTGACGAGGGAAGTTTCTGGCACCTGTTGCCCGCGCCGGAACATCGCTTGCCGAGGCCGTTGTCGGAACATGCAAACTCTCGAACCACAGATATCGTGCGGCATGAGGACATTGGCGAACTTGTCGATTTTGAGGTCGCGGACATCGTCGCCACAGGAAACGAACAGAGTTATTCCGCCCAGGAAGTGGGGGCGGCATTGACGGATCCGTGAGCGCAAAGTCGGATGCGCTCAAACAAGACCTAACCGGGTAGAGGGTCCTCTCGTCGACCTGGAAGGGCCCCATTCGGGTGAGCTTCCGGCGGGCACCTCCACAGAAGTCGATCTTGGTATCGGATAAAGATGACCCTCAGCCTCCGATCGAGCCTTCTGCGATCTTTCAATAATCGAGACCACATGGACCTGAATCAATTGCTCCGCATGCTGGACGAAATGGAACCGGGAATGTCGATGAGCATTCCCAAGGACTGGATCAGCGCAAACGTGGCGGGCGGAGACGAAACCGAGCGCTACGTGAATACGATTGAATTCGTCCTCGGGCACAACTGCACATGGGAACATGATCCTGAAGGAAAGCGTCTGACGTTCGAGAAACACCCCACCGTATAGCAAGGCCAACAGGCCTGGAAATAGAAAGGCCTCTTTTCATGACAAGCTCCAAGAGATCTCAGGCGCCAAGTCGACGTCGAGGGTGGAGTTCTTGACAGCCGGGTGCGAGAAGTTGCCATTTAGCCTTCCGACTCAACCTTTTCGGCGACGCGGGAACGAAAGCCGTGAATTTTCGCGTCCGTATTCGGGCTCTCGCCCGGCGTAGCCACATCTTCTGCTTGCTGTTCGTACCGATTCAGCACCACTGTCGCCAAGCGGTATTGACTGATTTGGGCGCGCTCTTCATCTGAGATGAATTCGACGGGTGCGCTCGGGTGGTCGTCTACCGGGCACATCCTCGTGCTACGAGACCTCCGTCTTTCGGCACAGAAACATTCATCACTGAAAAGTGTAATGATCGCCAAACCTCGTTATCCGTTGGTCAGCGACACAGACGTTGGAACCAAACGCCGCGTCGAGGATTACGGTAGGCTCCGGGAGAGAACCCCATGGGCCCGTGTCTGACAACCGTCTGCGATACACTTCTAGGTGTTCCCCACACCGAAACGACGGATCGCCGCCGCTTCGGACCTCAACATTGACGCGGTCCGTGCCATTGCGCCGTCTCCCTTGACGAACAGATGAGTGATTCTGGCGGCGCGCCACGCGTCGAGGAGATGCTCGACCATCGTTTCGTCAGTGTTCACGGGACGAAGGATCGTCGTGGTTTGTCCGACGCGCGTCGCGCCCAGCCACACGGGCCGATCGGGGTGCATGAGCGCATGTCTCGGCATCGTCGACAGTGTCGTTTTCGACCAACTGTCGCCGGGCCGCTCGTCCTGCCGACGGCTTGATTGGCCCTGTTCAATACGCTTAGCGACAGCCATGTCAGCCTCATGCCAAACTCTTGCGATGCCTGCGGCGTATCGGCGCCAGGCAACGCAGGTCCAGACGCCGCCTGGGCCGGTCGATGTCACCTGGCGTCTTCCATTCCTCGTGCGCGTCCCAGTCAAGCGACCCAAGGCGGCCAAGACCTCGGCAAGAGACACCTCGCCACTGGAGCCGGGATAATGACGCAGTGTTGGGATTGATTCGACCGTATATTGATCGCTGGCCCAAGACGCCAAGATCGCTCGCTTTTCCTGTGCGGACAAATGCGTCGCGCAAAGCACATCTGTTGGATGCCCGAAATGGGCCGTCCGGTGCAGGAGGTGCGACACGATGAATCCCTCTGGGCCAGCGGTCGTGACGGAATTGTCTACTGGGCCCTTTCTCATTTTTCGCTCCATGGATCGTCACTCAATGGATCGGTGCGTGCCGGGACCGCCCCCGGCACAAATATGAAGTCAGTGTTCTGCTTCAGGCGGCCTGCTTGTCCGCTTCGATTTGCAATGAAGTGGTCGCGGACGAGCCGTTTTCGATCGCGATGCGGCGCGGCTTGGCCTGCTCTGGAATTTCGCGTTTGAGCGTGATCGCCAACAGTCCGTTGGCGAGCGACGCCCCCTCGACATGGACGGGGTCGGCTAGCTCAAAGCGTCGTTCGAACGACTGTGTGCTGATGCCGCGGTGCAGATACTCGCCTTCTCGCTTCTGAGCAGCGCCGCCCTCCACTACGAGGACGTTGCGCTCCCGCGTCACGTCGAGGTCGCCCATGGAGAAGCCGTCGACGGCAAGGCAGATAGCGTAGCGGTTCTCGCCATTTTTTACGATGCCGTAAGGCGGCCAAGCGTCTACGGCCTGAACGCGCTGTGTATTGCTGAGCAGTTTGACGACCTTGTCGAAACCAACAGTCGAGCGGTAAAGCGGTGCGAAATCGCATTCAGCTCTCATAGCCATATCCTCGTAAGCAACATGGTGGGGACGTTGTGTCCAAATATATCAGCCCCACAGAAAGCCGATGGTGCAAGGCTGGCGGCGTTCCCGGATAAAACGCTGCTACTCTGAAATGTAATTCTGCCACTCTTTCAACTGATCGCTGTCCGGCGTTGCGCGGCGGCCTCTCGTCACCGGCGCCAGAATCAGGGAGCAGTCGGCGCTGAGCGTCCAGCGACTTTGCAGATCCGCAGGTCGCCGGCCGCTTCCTCCATAGGCGAAATCCTCGCTCGACCAAACAACCGACCATTGGCTGCCGGTTGGCGGGGCGAGCAGCGGATCCGCGAGGCCGGTGATGGTGATGTCCGGGCCGAGGTTCACTATGAGCAGCCGCTCGTCTTCGGGCATGCTGAGGAAGAAGCGCAGCAAGAAGGCCCTTTCGCCGACTACGCTTCCGTCCAGGCTGCGCCCACCAGAGTTTGGCTCAGCGTTGAATGCTGCCGTGTTGCGCCGGAGCGCGAGAAGGTCGGTATGTAGCCTGACGATTTCGTGGTTTTCTGCATGCTCGGCCCAGTCTAGCTTCGATGTTTCGAAGGTGGAGCGAGCCGAGGGATTGGCCATAGTCTGGGCAAAAACCTCATCCCGAAGGCTGGGGAACTGCTTCAGAAAGTCGAGCCGTCCGGTGCGAACGGCGTCGATCTCGCCGCCGGAAAGGTCGGCGAAATAGAAGAACGGGCTCGATGCGCCGAACTCCTGGCCTTGAAACAGCATGGGTGTTTGTGGGCCGATAAGCAGCAGCGCCGTCAGCGCCCGCACGCGGGCTGGGGAGGCGAGCCGGTCCATGCGGGCGCCTTTGCCGGAATTGGCGATCTGGTCGTGATTCTGCAAGAAGTGCACGAAGTTTTGCGGTCGCAGATCGAAGCCAGCCCGTCCGCGCGGCGCATCCTGCCAGTCGTAACGCTGACCCTGGAAAAGATAGCCGTATTTGGCAGCGGAGATGAACTCCTGTGCCGTGCCTCGATGGTCGTGGTAATAGGCTTCGCTCCTGCCGGTTAATGCCACCATGGCGGAGTGATGAAAATCATCGTTCCACAGCGCATCCAGCCCGTAGCCCGATTGGGCGGATGGCCGCACCAGCCGCGTCTCCTGCGGTTCATTTTCCCCGACTATGTAAATGCTTTTCTTGCTTGCCGCGGCGCGTGCCTCTCGGGCGATGAGAGCGATGATGTGCTCGTCACCGGCATCGAACAGCGCTTGTGTAGCATCCAGGCGCAGTCCGTCGAAGTGGTACTCATCAATCCAATAGGCCGCATTCTTTGAGAAGAATTCCCGCACGCCGTGGCAGTTATTGCCATCGAAATTGATCGAACTGCCCCAGTCATTGGCATAGCGGTCGGTGAAATAGTCGGGGGTGAGGTCGGAAAAACGATGTGTCGTGCCGAGGTGATTGTAGACGACATCGAGGATCACGCCGATGCCGAGCCCATGGGCCGCGTCGACGAAGGCCCGCAGACCGTCAGGCTGGCCGTAGAGGCGTGACGGGGCATAGGGCAAGACCCCGTCGTAGCCCCAGCCGAAGTCACCGCAAAACTCGTTGACGGGCATAATTTCAAGACAAGTGATGCCGATTCCCTTCAATAAGGGCAGTTTTTCAGCCGCCGCCGCATAGCTGCCCTCTGGTGTGAAGGTGCCAAAATGCATTTCGTAGAGCACTTGACGGTCAGCTGTTATCCCTCGCCAGTCTTGATCGCGCCAATCATAGGAATTGGGATCGACAACCATCGACCAACCGCTGGGCCCTGTCGGCTGGAAGCGGGAGGCCGGGTCGGCGGCCAAGTCAGTGACCATATCCAGTCGGAAACGGTACAGCGCACCAGCGCCGAGACCCTGTGCATTGAGGCTGAAGTATCCGCCCTCGCCTGCAGCCATGGCATGCTCGGTACCATCCGCGAGCAAAACAGATACACGGCTGCGGGCCGGTGCCCAAAGGCGGAATGAGACACCACCTTCGCTGCATTCGGCGCCGACCGGATATCTTCTCCTAAGTGTTCCTTGGTAGGGAATCCGTGTCGTCGTCATGGTTCTCCTAAATTGCGCGCGTTGTCGTTGCGATATAGGCGGCCGGAAAGCCCGCGTCTCAATCAAACCTCTGTTTCGATTGAGGACATCCAATCACCATAAACAGGATCAGAGCGGCAGAGTTCCCGGAGCAGGAGGCCCAAATCTCCCCTCCGATCAAAGCGATTACACACACGCGATGGCAGACCCCGCCGGGGCTCTGCGAGGTGCTCTATGGCAGAAGGTGTACGGTCCATTCCGATGATCCTGGAACTGTCAGCGGGTGGGACGAGAGCGGCGGGAACGGCCGTGGGCTCTCTTATCCATGGAACTTTGCCGTCTTTGATCACCGTAAAACTGCAAGCGGCTCGCAAGATGCAGCATCCGAACGGAGCAGCGTCAAGACTTTGAGCGGTCTTTGGTAGGACCGCGGTGATTGACGAGATTATAGGCACTGTTGATCAGGGCGAGGTGCGAAAAGGCAGCCAGTGAGATTGATCTCAGCGCATGCCCCACTCTCGAGCTGACACTGCGTCCCCCGCTGCTTTCGGCAAGGGCACAACCGTCGGCCTCCAACTTATGACTTGCAATTACTCAAGCCCGCTCAGTTGCCGCGGCTCGGGTGCCGCTTGTCCGATGCATGGCGACCACAAAACCATTGGCGATCGGATCCTCGGCCCCCGATCTCGCGGACACACCCTCATCTAATTCGCGATGCGCCGGCTGATACAATTGAAACAAATGAAACAAAGTCAAAGCGGCGTGATCGCCCGTTACTGAGGCAGAGCAACCGAGCAGCCCTATGGCGCCACAGCCACCTGCCCGGCTTACAAGGAACGAAAGCATCATGACATCGACCTACACAGTCACCGGCGATATTCATACCATCGTCGACGCCAATGCCGCGGATACAAAATATATCATTGCCGAAGGCGGAAGCATCACGCTGCCATCGGGCTTTGCCATCGATGCAACTTCGGATGCGGCCGGGCGTTCCTTCGAAATCAATGGTCACCTGTCGGGCAATGTCGGCCTTGCACTGGGCAATGACTATACCCAGCCCTCTGGCGTGCATGTCACGGTCGGCGCAACCGGGCTAATCAACTCGGTCTATGATGGCATCCTTTCCAAGGGAGACGGCGCAGTGATCACCAATCACGGTGAGATCGATTCTTATTGGGGAATCGATGCCCGCGGCGAAAATCTTTCGATTACCAATACAGGAACGATTAACGCGACCGCATATGGCCTCGAGCTCGGCACCCGAAACGCAGATGTGCATAACTCCGGCACGATCTCGGGCGGGGCGGGGATAGGTATTGGAGTTGTCGGCTACTTGGATGGCGCCGTGACCATCGTAAACACCGGCACCATCAGTGGCCAGGCTTGTGGCATCCAGACCTTCTATGGCGACGATACCGTGATCAACAAGGGTATCGTCGACGGCAAAATCGATCTTTATGCGGGCGATGACCTCTACGACGGCAAATACGGCGTGGTCCACGGGCTCATCGATGGCAATGTCGGAGACGACCACCTGAAGGGTGGCAGTCAATCAGACCAGCTTTCCGGCGGCTTGGACCACGATGTCCTGACGGGCCGCGGCGGCGCTGATGTCTTCATCTTCTCCACGGGATTTGATGCCGACGAGTTCACCGACTTCCAGGTGTCCGGCAACGATCACGACAAGATCAATCTCAGCGCTATGAAGGGGTTCGGCAGCTTCGGCGATCTCAAGGGGCACATGCATGAGAACGGCGGCGATGCTGTCCTCGACTTCGGGCACGGCGACGTGCTGACCCTTGACCACGTCAATTTTCACGACTTGTCGAAGGCCGATTTCCTGTTCTGAGGCCGTTGCGGGCGATTCAGCTCTCCGAGGAGGTGCACGGCGATGGTGCCGCCCTTCTGGCGCATGCCTGCTCGATGGGGCTGGAGGGTATCATTGCCAAGCATCGGAATCAGCCCTATCGCGCCGGCCGCACCAGCGACTGGTTGAAGGTCAAATGCATCCAGAGCGAAAGCTTCATGATCGTCGACTATGAACAATCGACCGCAGCCCGCGGCAGCATCGACAACCTGCTCCTGCCGGCAAGGCAGCGCCATGACTGGGCTTACGTCGGTTCCGTCGGGACCGGCTTCAATCTCAGGGATGCGGAGTATCTTAAGAAGACGCTCGACACGCTGAAGAGTAAAAAGCCTACCGTGCCGCTCAAAGGCAAGAACCTAGGAAGCATCGATAAATTTCTGAATCGGGAAGTTGGATATTGTGGATTCCCATTTTCGCGGTTTGTTTGTAGAGCGTGTCGGTGATCGATGTTGCTGGGATAAAACTGCGTTATGAAGCGCTCAGTCCGATGCTGGACGAGCGAGGCCGTCGTCGTTTTGCTGCGGCGGAAGCGCTTGCGGCCGGATGGGGCGGGAGCGCGGCGGTGAGCGCGGCGACGGGGATCGCGCGCAGCACCATCAGCTATGGATTGCGCGAACTGCGCGGCCAAGCGCCGGATTCAGCGCTTGGCGGGGTGCGGCGCAAGGGTGCGGGTCGCAAGCCCCTGACCGAGACGGACCCCACGCATCTGTCCGACCTCGAAGGTCTTGTCGATCCGTCAACGCGCGGCGATCCGATGTCGCGGTGGAAGTGGACCTCGAAAAGCCTGCGCAACTTGTCGAGCGCGCTTTGCGCCATGGGCCATCGGGTCGGCTACGACGTCGTCGGGAGCCTATTGAAAAGACTTGGCTACTCTCTGCAAGCTAATTGAAAGACGCTCGAGGGATCAGGCCATGCCGGCGACGCTCAGTTCCAGCATATCGCCCAGACGGTCAAGGCCGCCATCGCCGCCGACCAGCCGGCGATCTCCGTCGATACGAAGAAGAAAGAACTGGTCGGCGACTTCAGGAATGGCGGCCGTGAATACCAGCCGGCCGGATCGCCCGAAAAGATCCGCGCCCACGACTTCGTCGACCCCAAACTCGGTCGCGCCGCGCCCTACGGTATTTACGACATCGCCGACGACAAGGGATGGGTCAGTGTCGGGATCGATGACACGGCGGCTTTTGCCGTCAATGCAATCCGTTCCTGGTGGAAGAGCATGGGACGCGACCGCCATCCGCACGCCCATACCTTGACGATCACCGCCGATGGCGGGGGAAGCAACGGCTCGCGCGTCCGCCTCTGGAAGGTCGACTGCAAAAGCTCGCCAACGAACTGGGTCTGAACATTATCGTCCTGCACCTGCCGCCCGGAACCAGCAAATCGAACAAGATCGAGCACCGCCTCTTCTCATTCATCTCACGCAATTGGCGGGGACGACCACTTGTCGACTATCGTACCATCGTCGAACTCATCGCAGCGACCACCTCGACCGCCGGCTTGACGGTGCGTTGCGAGCTCGATGAAAATCTCTATCCCGCCGGCATCAAAATCTCCGACGCCGAAATGGCCCAACTCAATATCATCCGCAACACCTTCCACGGCGAATGGAACTACACAATTAGGCCCAAAACCGCAAAAACGAAGCCGTAATTTGTCGACGATTCCCTCGCGTTTGTGCAGCCGACGCTGATTGCCGAAATCGAGTTTCGCGGTTGGACTCATGACGGAAACCTGCGCCACACGTCCTACAAGTGACTGCGAGAGGTTCAGGACGCTGAGTGAGGCGGAGAAAAGGCAGGCATCTATTTTCGCGCGCGGAAGCGGTCGAATGCGGTCAGTCGCTGGATGGGTGGATCGGCGTCCGGCCAGCGGTAGATTTCGGCCCGCAGAAAATGAAGCTCCTCATCCAGGTCTGCTTCGGCGATCTCGATCCACCAGGATTTGGGGCGTCCATCACTACCGTCAGCCCAGCGATAGCCACGCGCCTTGAGATGGTCTTTCAGATCGAAAGGAGAATTTTCCGCAAAGATACGGACGCGTGAAAGCTGGCTGGCATCGTAGAGTGCCGCAAAAGCAGAACGCTCGGCGCCACTGCGCTCTCCGGCCAGAACCTCGAGCAGTGCGAAGCAATCGTCGACGGCGCGGTGTCCGTCGTGGAAATATCCGCTCTGGCCGATGAGATAACCAAGCTTCGTACCTTCATAGCCCCGGCTGCTCCAGTCGATCTCGGAGACCGAGCACGCCCATGCCTTGCGCGCGAAGATGTCGTTGAGGCCTTCGCAGAAGGGCCGGTCGAAGGCGGCATTGTGCGCGATGACGAGATCGGCCGGTTCGACGATGGCGCGCACCGCGCCCATGTCGAGAACCTGACCGACAACCATCTCATCCGTGATCCCGGTAAGCTGGGTGATCTCGGGTGGGATCGGGTTCATCGGCTGCTGCAAGCCACCATAGACGCCAAAGACATCACCGACGTCGCCTTGCTCATTGAACGAAAAGGCCACCAGACCGATTTCGATGATTTCATGCTGGCGAGGATCGAGACCAGTGGTCTCGGTGTCGACGATCACGCCGGTCAGCGGGAAACCCGGGCAGCACACATCAACGACCTGGCGTGGCTCCAGCTTCCTCAGGACGCGATACCGCCCCGTCGCTTCAAGCGCACGCAGCATGTCCTCTTCCGAAAGAAGGGGGTAGGATTGCCGCGCCTTCCTGGTCGTCTCCAGCGCTATGACTCGCGGCCGCTCGTCATCGGAAAACATATCAAGCTGTGATGCCATGCCACCCTGCCCGTTTCGCTGGATATTAAGTCAATGAAATATCCAAGAGAAGCCTCCATCACACTTCTTCCGCAGCCAGCGTGATAGCGCACAAGAGATTGGAGCGGCGCGACGATTGGCCTGGGAAGGCAAGTCCTCTATTGGACAGGATAGCGGAGTATTGGTCTCGTTGCCAAAGGGCGTAAAGGAACGTGGCAGGTTTTGATAAGATCGTCGCTCTCAAGCTCGGCCTGGATTGGGTGCCGGTTGAAAGCGCCGAGCACGCATTGAACTGCCTGTATGAACTCTGGCCCGACGCATCCGGGCCCTCATACCTTCGTGCCGTCAGGAACTGTCAGGCCTATCTCGCAGGGGAAACGACAATGCTGGCTGCGCGAGCAAGCTTCATGGTTGCCGCTATGGAAGCGGGGCTTCCGTTCGAGATAATATCCGGATCACCTCGCTTTCATGGACGCGCAAATCGCGTCGGTCGCTCAGGAGAACGCCGCCAAAGACAGGGATGAGTCGGGCGACGGCGAAGCCGGCACCTGAATTCGCTCCTACTTCAGAGCGAAGCGGTGTCTGGCTTCCTCGACACATTCTTCAAACAGCCGAGCGGGGTCGGTCGTGCCTTGGCGATAACGGCGCATCACCAGATCGGCACAGTCCTGGCGCGTGTCTTCCGAGTCGAAGAACCAAGGCAGCGCTATGATTGCTTGGTAAACCAGTCGGACCTGTTCGAATTGCGAAGGTGTAATCGGATTGTTGATGGCTTCAACGCTCATGAGCCGCCCACTGGATGCCTGGATAATCATCGGAAGCGGAACCCATAGTTTAGCAACGCTGAATTTAGCATGAATACTCGCGCCTGATCGAGATCGAGCAACTGATCAGCCCGGGGCTGCACCGACGCAGGGCCAACGCGCTAAAATGGACAGGGCGCTCGACCCTTCACGGGGAGCGCCCTGTCGACCCGGACGACCACACGCGGCAGCAAACTGCTCGACAAGGCGGTCATCGATACGGGTAGTGAGCGACAAATGATATCCGGCCGTTCGGTTTTCAAGGTCCGTCGACGCGCTCAAGTTCAAAGAAGTAGACCGGCTCCTCGCCCCGGATCGTCATCGCCCCCATGAGTCTCTCCTCATCAATCCGACGGAAATAGTCGACGATCGGCTGGTCGTCGTAGACCATGGCCGCACTCTCAACGCCGCCAAACACGACCGTCTTCAGGGAGGCGACTGGACCCCTCGCCCGCAGTCCGCGCTGGAGATAGGCAAACAGGTTTTTCGCAAGGCGCATCCTGCCGACTTTATGGAAACGAAGCGCCAGCCGTAGCGGAATTCTGGCCGGATCAATGGCAACCAAGCGCCGTTCGTCGAAGCGAAACAGTAATGCATCAGCGCGCATGTCCGGCCTGAACCGCTTGCCGAACCAGCCGAGATTTTCCAGGACGCCATCGAAAGGATGCCCGGCTGGGATGCCACGCCCTTTCCAGAGCCCGCCCATCTCGCGCGGCTCGATCGGCGGCAAGCGTCGAAATTCGTCAAGGGTCGTTTGCTGTGCTCCCACCAGAGGAACCTTCTTGCCGGCGACCTTTGGTGCGCCGCCTGGATTTGGCGCTGCGCCGCGCCGTTCGCAACTCCTCCAGCGTCGGCAGCCACCAGCCTCGCCCGAGCTCGCTTTGTTTGGGTGGCGTCCTGGCGGGCCAGGTCGCCACCAGTTCCTCCAGCGATCCGGACCGCCACGATGCCCAGATGTATTCCTCTCCCTCGCCTGCGGAAAAGTAGAACGCACTGACCGTATCAGAATCCGCCAGTTCACCATCCGTACCGATGAAGAAAACGACGCCGACATGGGTGCCAATCGCGCGCTGGAACGGTGGGCCATCATCGGCGAGCACGGGATAGCGTTTCCGCCGACGCTCCCTTATCCTTGCCTTGGACGCCTCTTCCTCCTCGGCCCCCCTGATGGCGTCCCGCCGCGCGCGTCGCGCCTGCGGCTCAGCGCGCCCGGCCGCCGCCTCGATCGCCCGCCATCGCCGGCGGAGTTCCTCAAGAGAACGGTAAGGCACAGTCCACAGGCGGCGATCGCCGTCCCAACGGGCATGCGGGATTTCCCGGATCTCATTGACGATGGTTCGCGCGTAAGGCGTCCGGATTTCGATAACCGCTGGCATTGCTTCGAGATAGCGGCTTTCGATCGGATCGAAGGTAAAGGCGTCCCTGCCCTTGTCGTCGGCGAAAGCGTCGGCCTCTGCCTCCATCTCGGCTAGCCAGCGGCCGATGCGCCTCTCGGCGGTGCGGCCGGGCACAAACCACGCATTCAGGCTGTCGCTCCACCGAGCGCGCGGGAAAGACTCGCGAAAGCGCTGTACGGTGATACGATCGTGCGGCAGATCAGTCGTTGCGCCAACACGCTGTCCAGCCTGGATTTTGTCGTTCGGTTCCTCTTCCATAGTGCCTTACCGCAGCAATGCAGCTTTTGTTTTGGCTGCGTCGTGCTCGAACGCTCATGCTGCCTGCCTGGATTTCCCGAGACGTTTGATCGCCTGTTCCAGTGGCCGCTGGCCATCACAATAGTCCCGCCATGCGGACGTTTTCGCAAGCAGTGCAGGCACGGTGCGCACCGTAAATCGCTTCGGATCGAGGTCGGATTTCACCTGCGTCCAAGTCAGCGGCATCGACACGGTGGCGCCTGGCCGCGCCCGTGGAGACAACGGCGCCACCGCCGTCGCCATGCGATCGTTGCGCAGGTAGTCGAGAAAGATGCGCCCCTCGCGCTGGTTCTTGGCCATCTTGATCAAGTAGAGATCCGGATTGTGGCGGGCCATCTGCTCGCAGACATCATGGGCAAAGCTCTTCGCTATGTCCCAGCTGAGTTTCTTGCCCATCGACACGGCGAGAGGCGTCACTACGTGCAGTCCCTTGCCACCCGTCGTCTTGCAGAAGCTGACGAGCCCGAGGTCGTACAGCCGATCGCGGATTTCGCGGGCGGCTTCGACGACGGTGGAGAACTCGACATCAGGTCCCGGATCGAGGTCGAACACCAGACGGCCAGGCACTTCTGGCTGACCAGGCTCACAATTCCACGGATGCAGCTCGACGCCGCCGATCTGGGCGATGGCGGCCAAGCCTTCGACGCGGGCGATCTGCAGGTAAGGCTTCTTGTCGCCGAAGACCGTAACCAATTCCAGCAAGTTCGATGTCCCCGGCATGGCATGGCGCTGGAAGAATTGTTCTCCGCCGATTCCGTCCGGTGTGCGTATAATCGAGCAGGGGCGCCCCTTGATGTGGTCGATCAGCCAGGGACCGACGGCTTCGTGATAGCGGGCCAGATCGACCTTTGTCACCGGCTCTCCGTCACCAGCATCCGGCCACAGCGCCTTGTCGGGACTGGAGATCATGACGCCCATAACCTCCACCTTCGCGCCCTTGCGGAAACGCTTTGGCGCTGGTTTCGACGTCTCGGGATCGGGCACCTCAGTCTCGGAAGGTGAAGCCGGCTTCTCGGCCTCGACTTCTGCCGCCGGCTTATCTTCCCGCAAGCCCTTGAATGCCGCCTGCCGAACTTGGCCATCGGCCGTCCATCCGGCAAACTCAATCTCGGCAACCAGCTCTGGCTTCAACCAGACGATATCGGGACTCTTCTTCGGCGCCCCGATCCCTGTGAACGGCGATTTTGACGCCTCCATTTGCTGCAGCTTGGGGAGCAGCGTCTCGACGGTCTTGGCGCCATAGCCCGTACCGACCCGGCCGACATAGACAAAGTGATCGCCGCGATTGACGCCGACGAGCAACGATCGGAACTTGCCATTGGTCTTGGCATAGGCGCCGATGACGACTTCATGCCCTGCCCTGCATTTCGACTTCGCCCAGGTCTCCGTGCGGCCTGACTGATAGGGAGCGTCGCCCTGCTTGGAGACAATCCCTTCCAACGACAAACGGCAGGCAGATCTCAAAACTGCATCGCCACCGGTTTCGAAATGCTCGACGAAGCGCAAACGCGGATCCTCGCCGGCGTCGGACAACAGCGCCGCCAGCCGTTCCTTCCGTTCGGTGAGCGGCAGTTCGCGCAGGTCTTCGTCGCCGACGAATAGCAGGTCGAAAGCGAAGTACACCAGATCGTCGGTCTTTCCTTCCGACAGCGCCGCCTGTAGCGCAGCGAAATGCGGGGCGCCGTTTTCGTCCAGCGCACAGATTTCTCCATCGATGATGGCACCGGGAAGAGCCGAGGCTGACGCGGCGATGGCCGGGTATTTGGCCGTCCAGTCAAGACCCTTGCGGGTTTTCAGGGTTGCGTCACCATCCTCAATCCTCATCTGGATACGATAACCGTCGAACTTGATCTCATGGATCCAGCCATCGGCGGATGGCGGGCGGGCCAGGGTTTCGCAGAGCTGCGGTGGGACAAAATCCGGCATGGCGGATTTTGTCCGCCTGGCGGCAGCCGGCTTTTTCGTGGTCTTCACGCCCGCACTGCGCTTCTCCGCCGCAAGGCCGTGATTGCTGTCCCACACCGCATCCACCTCGACGTCGCCATTCTGCATCATGAATGGCTTGGGTTTCCTGCCCTTTCCGGACGCGATCGTCGACATCGTCCGGCTAGAAGCCACCGACGTATCGTTTTCCTCCAGGACGGCCGCTCCGTTCTCGTCGACCGAAAAGTCGTCATGATGCTTGATCAGCAACCAGTTGGTCCGCTTGCCGCCATCGCGATCATGGCGCATACGCACGAGGACGAAGCTGCCGTGCAGCCGCTTGCCCTCCAGCGTGAATTTGAAATCACCTTTGGCGAGCGCTTCCTCCGGCGACCTGTTACCTTCTGGCTCCCAGTAGCCCCGGTCCCACAGCATCACTGTGCCGCCGCCATATTGGCCTTTTGGGATGGTGCCTTCGAAATCGCCATAGTCGAGCGGGTGATCTTCTACTTCAACGGCCAACCGCTTGTCGTGTGGGTCGAGTGAAGGACCCTTGGTCACCGCCCAGGATTTGAAGACACCATCGAGTTCGAGCCGAAGGTCGTAGTGGAGACGGGTCGCATCGTGCTTCTGGATGACGAACCGCCGACGGTTCGACGGCTTCACCTGAGCTTCGCCGCCCGGTTCACCCGTTTTCTTGAAATCACGCTTGGCACGGTATGTCGAAAGATTGTCGACCATAAACTCCCGGCTCCCTCCTGCTTGTTGATGTCACAGGATCAGAACGCCTCGGCAGGCCAGTAGTTTCACCGCGTGCAAAGGTCGTGCAAATGGATCGTTGATATCGCCGCAAAGACTGCTATGTTCTCTCTTTGTTTCGGGCAAAGCTCTCACACCAGATGCCGAGCCTGCAGCCTATATTGCCGAAGCCGCCATGAACGATATGAGCAACATTCCGGTCCGGAAAATCGTCCACGTCGACATGGACGGTGCGCCGTGAAGGCGCGAGAGAGGTGAAATATGACTTAGCCATCATCTCTCAAGCTTGCTGATTTTCGACCGACGGTTGGAATGCCGTCTCGGCTGTAAGAGCAACAGCCGAAAGGGGGCCGAGAAGCTCGACCGGGCGTCGCCGGTTGGGTGTCATAAGCAGATCAGCCTCAAGTGTACCGGGTGCGAGCCACCACTCGTGGGCCGGGCTACCACAGTGTCTATGACGAGACAACGAAGTGAGCGCCCGGAAGCCTCTGTATTTATCCATACCGCTTCCACTGGTGTGTTGGCACCGGAGGTAACGCGATCCGAAGCGGCAGGGTTCAGTCCATCTCTGCTGCTGGGCACGAACATCGTGCTCGGGACAGGGACCGCTCTCTCAGCCCGTCCTCAGCATCGCCAGGGGTAGAGCTCACCGTCTAACGACACGAAGGTTGGAGATCGGAACACGGGAACTCGGATCGTTTGCCTGGCACGGAACCGGGCTAGCCTCGACGGCAGGAGACGGACGACACCGAGGGCGGAGCTTTCGTAGTAGTCGGAGCGCGGGAAAGCCGCGTGCAGGGCGAAGGGAAGCAGGAAGACGATAGAATTGCACGACGGAGGAGTAATCTGTGGACATGGATTATCAAGCCGACGAGGCTTGGGTACTCGGCGTTCAGCGCAGGCTCTATCAGCAAAGCAAGGCAAATCCCGAAGAAGCGTGGTGCGATCTATGGGGGTGGCTTACAGACGCCCGCATGATCCGTCACGCCTGGCGGCGTGTTTCCACGAATAAAGGAAAACGCTCCGCTGGAGTCGACGGGATCACTGTGGACCACGTTCGCCAAAGGATCGGTGAGCAAGCATTCCTTGAAGGCATTCGGAAGGAATTGCGCTCTGGCGCATATCGTCCGAATCCATCACGGCGAAAGCTCATTCCGAAGGCGGGCAAACCGGGGCAGTTCCGACCCTTGGGCATTCCCACGGTAAAGGATCGCGTCGTCCAAGGCGCGGTCAAAGCAGTTCTCGAGCCAATCTTCGAGGCTCAATTCTGGCCTGTCTCCTACGGGTTTCGGCCCGGAAAGGGCACACACGGGGCCTTGGAGCATATCCGGCTATCTCTCCAACCGCGCAAGCGGGAAGCGGATAGCCGACGGCACCGAATGCCATACAACTGGATAATCGAGGGCGACATAAAGGGCTGTTTCGACAACATCAACCACCACCACCTCCTGGAGAGGGTACGCGCACGCGTGGCCGACCGGCGGGTGACGGGGTTGGTCGGGCAGTTCTTGAAGGCTGGCGTTCTGGCCGAGGATCAATTCCTACGTACAGATAACGGCACGCCTCAGGGTGGGATCATCTCCCCGTTGCTGGCCAACATCGCACTGAGCGCGATCGAGGAACGCTATGAGCGATGGACCTATCACCGCACGAAAATCCGGAACCACCGCCTCTGCGACGAGGCGGCGGCGGCACTAAGCGCACGAGGACGGGATCGCCGGCTAGGACGCTGTGTGTTCTTCCCGATCCGATATGCCGATGACTTTGTCGTGTTGGTTTCAGGCTCGAAGGAAGATGCCGTCGCGGAGAAGTCCGCACTGGCGGATTACCTTCGGCGAACGACCGGTCTCGAACTGTCACCGGAAAAGACCAGGATCACGGCTGTGGCGGAAGGGTTCGAGTTTCTCGGATTTCACGTCGCTATGCGATGGGACAAACGATACGGGTATTTCCCCCGTATCGAGATACCCAAAGCAAAATCCGCTGATCTGCGCCACAAGATAAAGGTCCTCACCAAGGTCAATACGAACTTGGTGCCTCTTGGGCGGAAGCTCGATGAACTGAACTCAATCCTTCGAGGCTGGACTGGCTACTATCGCCACTGCGCCCGAGCCGGGAAAGTGTACGGCCATAGACTGGTTCGTGACACGCCGTATCTGGTGCTGGCTTCGCAAGAAGCGCCGAAAGGCTAGGGTGCGCGACATAATGCGGTCATTCGGGCCGAGCCGTCGCCGCCCGACAAGACGCGTCTGGCGAGAGGGTCTCCACGAGCAATATATTCTCGCTTGGACTCCTATCAGTCGGTTCCTGCTTGGCTGGATGAAAACGCCTGCATTTGCCATGTCTTCTGGAGAGCCGGATGCGTAACGAAAGGCGCAAGTCCGGTTCGGCGAGAGGCGATGAGAGACCACCCGCTGCGAGGCGGCTAGGCGCTCATCGCCTACTCTATCCGTTTTACGCGTCGGTCGAGCAGCGCGATAATCCGGAACTCCGGGGCAAGCCGCTGGCCGTCGGCGGATCGGCGGCGCGCGGCGTGGTGGCCGCCGCCAGCTATGAGGCACGGGCTTTTGGTGTCCATTCGGCCATGCCGTCGGTCACGGCGAAGCGCAAATGTCCAGACCTGATTTTCGTGCCGCCGCGCTTCGAGGTCTATAAGGCGGTTTCCCAGCAAATCCGCGAAATCTTCGCCGAAAATACCCCGCTGATCGAGCCGCTATCGCTGGACGAAGCCTATCTGGATGTGACGGAAAATCTGAAGGGCATGGAAATCACCACCGAGATTGCGCTGGAGATCCGCGCCAAGATCAAGCAGGTCACCGGGCTCAACGCTTCAGCCGGGATTTCCTACAATAAGTTCCTCGCCAAAATGGCCAGCGATCTGAACAAACCCAATGGCCAGGCCGTCATCACGCCGAAGAACGGACCAGGCTTTGTCGAAACCCTGCCCGTTAAAAAATTCCATGGCGTGGGGCCGGCGACGGCCGAGCGTAGCGCAAATACGGGATCGAAACCGGGCTCGACCTGAAATCGAAGTCGCTCGCTTTCCTGCAGGAGCATTTCGGCAAATCCGGTCCTTATTTCTATGGCATCGCGCGTGGCATTGACGAGCGCCAGGTCAGGCCCGACCGCATCCGCAAATCGGTCGGCGCGGAAGACACATTCGTCGAGGATATCGATGACCTCGAACACGCGAAGGCGGAACTGAAGCCGCTTGCCGAGAAGGTCTGGCGCTATTGCGAGGCACAGGGCATCAGCGGGAAGACTGTGACCGTGAAAATCAAATACTCGGACTTCACCCAGGCGACCCGCAGTCGGACGGCCACAGTTCCGTTCACAAGCATGGCCGATGTATTCGACGCGGCATCCGAACTTCTGGCAACTGTCTATCCCTTCAAACGGTCCGTGCGCCTGTTGGGTGTAACACTATCGTCGCTGACCAACGATCAGCCCAGCGACGCGACCGAGGGACAGCCGCAACTCGATCTCAATCTGTAGCAGGAACAAGGCCCTGAGAACGAAAAAGCCTGCCGCGGGAGGAGGTGCGGCAGGCTTTCCGAAAGAACCGAACAGCGGCTAGCAGGAGGAGTGCCGCTGTTCCGACAGACGTCCCTGGGAGGAGGAGTGGGCCGCCTGAAAATCGAAGCTTTGCGGGAGGAGGTGCATTGCTTCGATGCGATTAATCATACACCGATCGCGGACAGCGCCAATGTCTCATGCTGCACTGCAGCTATGCAAGGAACACAAGCCTGAAAGGTCACTTAGCGAACGAGAATCCAAGCGACTTAGACCCGCGAACTTGACGCAAAAACGCCCGCATCATCAGCGGGCGTAGAACAGTCTTAGATACCAGACGCTATGCGGTTAACGCGCGATCGATGCGCGGGCAACGCTGCGGATGTCAGCGCGGTCGATGCCGAGGTCCTGGAGTTCGCGGCCAGTCAAGCGTCCGAGTTCGGTGACGGCCTGGCGATACTTGCGCCAATTGTTGAAAGAGCGTGCTACGTTCATGATAATCCCCTTCCTGAAGGCTATGTGACGTCACCAACCCTGCTTGGTCCCGGCGTCGTTTCGATGATTGGAATATAGGCATTTCAATCGGTTTAAAACAGAGATAATCCCTCACCCCACCTATGCGCAGCACGCATAGGATTTCCTTTTCAACGGGACATACTGATTTTTAGGCCCCGCAATTAAAGGTCGTCGGACGCCGACGCGTGAAAGCGCCGTCTCCGGCAGCGCGATGTCCCGCAGGCGATCAAGCGGCTCGCCCAATCGTCGAAGCAGGCCGCTTGAACGCGCGGTCCGTCAGATACCATAGCGCCGATCGAGTTCTTTCAGCGCGGACTGTATCTCATCGATAGAAATCGGCTCTGGCATTCCCGGCACCTGCCGGAGGGCCGGCTTCGAATCGATAGCGTAAAAGTCGGAGGCCCATGCCGCGAGAGTCGTTCGCTTATCATCGACGGAAAGAGCCGGCGCTCTCACCACATCGATTGGCCGCTGAAGCTGCAGATCCTGAAGCAAGACCGCTGGTCCCATCGCCATGGCGCCGCTAGCCGCCTGCTGCAACATGTCGTGCGTCATCGGGCCACCTCACTGCACGTGTGGATCCCGGTCACGCCGCAGGCGTGAGGCCGCGATCATATTGGTTTCCGGCGCCAGCAGATCGTGTTTCTCGGCGAAGGCCGCAAACAGGCCACGCGCGGTTTCCGCATCAATCTCGCCACGCAGTGCCGCACTGCAGGCCTTGAGGGCAATCGCGTGCGCGCTGTCCCTGAGTGACGTCGGGCACTCGGAAAGATGCCGGTAGGCATCCATGACGCTGCGAACCTCCGCTGGGTAGCCAAGGCCGACGAGAATAGAAACAGGCTGTCTAAACAAATCGGGTTTCATCGCTCTCTCCTTCCCAACCCAGAATGTTGATGGGCGCCGCAGTGACGGCGCCCTTGTGGAGCGGACAATGCAGGTTAAGCCGCCTTGTGCGCTTCGATCTGCGCGGGAGCAGCAGACATCAAGCCAGCAGCGCTCTCGATCGAGATCTTGCGCGGCTTCAGTGCCTCGGGGATCTCCCGAACCAGATCGACCGACAGGAGTCCGTTGCTGAGGTCCGCCCCGTTCACTCTGACATGGTCGGCGAGTTCGAACCGGTGCTCGAACGGCCGGCCGGCAATGCCACGATGCAGGTAGCCCTCGGCAGCCGCTTCCTGCTTCTTGCCTGTGACTGTCAGTAGATTGGATTGGAAGGTGATGTCGAGTTCGTCCTGGGTGAAGCCCGCGACCGCGATCGAAATCCGGTAGGTGTCGTCACCGGTCTTGACGATGTCATAGGGCGGCCAGTCACTGATCGACCGGGCGCGCTGGGCGTTTTCCAGAAGATTGAAAACCCGGTCGAAGCCGACGCTGGAACGGAACAGCGGTGCATAGTCGTAAGATGTTGCCATAGCCATATCCTCCTTGAAGCAACATGGATACGGAAGCGCCGAAAGCGGCGCTCCCAGCAAGGCCAGCCCTCATTCAGCAGCTGGCGACAATCGATTTGGTTTTTGAGAATTTCGGATTCAAGAGCAGCGGCAGAAAAAAATTTGCTCGTTTTCGGCTTCAGCTGTTGGTTTCCAGCACGAATTGATCCACTTTGCCGTTTCTCGTTGATCCGGCAGTTAGCGCAAATTGATGATCTATTTCGGATCTTTGAGGGCCGCAACGTGGATCAGCGCGAAGCAAAAATACGGCTCTAGTTGAGACGAAAATCAACAGACGGGTGCTTGCGTCGAAAACCTGCGGAAAATCGATGGTCAGATCGGCGCTGTTTGTACCAGTCGCACCTTCGGCTGGTTGAAAGTCCCCACCGAAGACGATCTGATTGAAATTGCCCGTGGTGCCTGACGAATTCTCTGGATCGATGACCCAATCCTCTGTCCCGTTGAACAGAATGCTGCTGCCATTTTCCTGATAGACGCCATATTGGTGACCGCCGCCGTACTGCGACGGCAAGCCGGTGAATTCCTGATAGAAGGTGGAAAAGAAGGTCGAAAAATCGACACCTGTTCTATTGCCGTCACTGTCACGGGCGGTGATCGTGATTGTCATGCTCCTGCCTTCCTAACGGTCGTTCCGCACAAAATAGTTTGAACAACAGTATACGAGTTTGGCCGGCGTAGTAATGCCGCTGCCCCTATTCGCAATTCAGGACAGCGGCACTCGCATCGGACTGCTTCGTATTTCCAGTTTAGAAGCAGCGATAGGGACGGAAGCAGCCGCGGCGCCGGTGGGCTTTCAAGAACTTGCTCAGAAATTTGCCCTTGCCATAGGGCGACCGCTCGCGTGTGCCTGGATCAGCCAGACACGTACCACGTTCCAACGATGCCGAGAGCGATGAAGACCCCCCACGAAGGTAAGGCTTCGCCTAGAATATATTTTGTGCCGGCCCGCCCGAAGCCGTGCGTTGTCATCATCAAGATCAAACTCAGCGTCAAAAAGACCCATAGGACGCTAGCAGTCCAGCGACCGCGGCGAGTTGCGAGATATCCCGGCTGATTCTTGAGCGGTTGTCTCAAATTCCGCGCCACGTAAATGAAACCCGAGACGAGGTATGCGGCTATCCATATTAAAGCGGTCGCCATCGCTGGTCCTTCGGTAAATGTAATTCGCTACCGCATGTGTATCATAGATAAACCCTGCAGATGTGGTCATGATAACATTGCTTCCCGTGCGGTAGCGTACATTGAAACGCCGAATTTTCGTCGTAATCTAATCCCCGCACACGTGGGCCCATGAGGTAAGGGCCGGAGCTATAGGGAGGACTACCAGATGCCTATGAGTACCGCTCTGGCGGAAGCCGGAATCTTGCGCGCCGAGGAAATTGCCATGCTCAGCCATATCTATGAGGAAATCACCACTTCGCCCCGCTATCTCGGGGACAAGCCCACTCGCGAGGCGCTCGCCAGGAAAATTCTCCGGTTATACGAGTCGGGGGTGATCGACCCGAACGAGATCAAACGATACTGCTCGACGTAACGGCAAAGCACCCCCCGCAGTCGGAACGGCAAGTCATCTCTCGAACACATCTCCGGCGTCAGCCTTGTCTCGCACGCCCTTAAACGATGCGTGCCGAAGCTTGCCGTCGTCCGTCCATGCTCGGAATTCAATCTCGGCGACGAGCTCCGGCCTAACCCACGTCACGCTCGGTCGCTTCTTGCCGGTGTCGACCGCTGGCGCGGCAATGGCAATCTTGTCCATCTGCTTCCTGAGCGCCGTTGCGGAGGTGCCCGTGAAGCCAGTGCCGACGCCGCCGACATAGGCCAGACCGTCGCCTTGCCGTGTCGCCAGCAGCAGCCGGCCGATACCACCGAAGCCAGCCGTCGAACGCTCGTAGCCGACAATCAGGAAAGATTCGGACTGGACGCATTTGATCTTGAGCCAGTCACCGGAGCGGCCGGATCGGTAAGGACGATCATTGTTCTTGGCGATAATGCCCTCGAGACCGAGCGCGCACGCCTGCTGAAAGAGCTCGTCCCCGTCCGCCTCGATCGTCTCTGAGAGATGTATCGCTCCAATCCGTCCGCCGATAAGATTTTCGAGCATCGCCCGGCGCTCGTCTAGCCCCATTTGCGTCAGGTCGTGGCCGTCCAGATAAAGCAGGTCGAAGGCGTAGAGGATGACGTCACTGGACGCCCGCCGCCCACCACGCCCGCCGAATGCCTTCTGCAGAGCACCGAAATCCGACCGGCCCTGTTCGTCGAGCACGACCGCTTCGCCGTCCAGGATCATCGTGCCGGCGATCTGCCGCACTTCTGCGACAATTGCGGGGACGCGATCTGTCCAGTGCAGGCCGTTGCGCGACAGAACGCGGACCCGCTGCGGCTCGACATGTACAGCCATGCGGTAGCCATCCCATTTGATTTCGAATGACCATTGCTCGCCCTTCGGCGGCTTGTCGACGAGCTGCGCCAGGCACGGCTCAATTCTCGCCGGCATGGGATCGAACGGAAGTTCGGGCTGTTCCGGCCGGCGGACGCGCACAGGGCGCGAGGCAAGCGGCGCCTCGGTATCCCGCAGCAGAGGTGCGGACTTAGGATTTTTCGGAGGTCGCTTTGCCATACTGGCATTGCGACAGAAAATGTTTAAGAATAGCTGACGGCGCGTAAGTATGGGATGTAAGATGCCGTTCACGGGACAAGTGTTGTAGCCACACGAATTAGAAATAGTGCAGGCCGTATTTAAAACTATAGTTGCAGAACCGTGGTTCGATCAATCGGTCGCGACCGAAAAGGAATTCGCGATGTTCGTGCTCGGCGCCTTCCGCGAGGGCGCCACGGAACCTGACTGTTTGGAGGAATATTGCCGAGAAGTTGCCGCTTTACGCTACGCTCGATAATTTAGGGCGGGCAACGCTGTAGGCGCCATGCACCGAAAAGAAGCCCATCGCTCTCGGGGGATTGCGGTGGGCTTAAGAGGCTCGGCACCCTGGAGGGGCGTTGGGGCCGAACTGAACTTGAGCAATCAGCGCCGGCCAATTTCGAAGGTTCCATTGAACCGGCTAACGCTGGCCTGGGAGGAAAAGTGAACCCACATCGGAGCTCGGATCTGGTTTGGCCCATTTTTTGATCGGGCTGATCCCTGTCGCGATAGCCGCTGGCCTTGCGCATAAGTGGGGCTGGTTTGATCTGCCCTGAATATGAACCGAGGCCTCAGAGAATTTTAGGGGTCAGTACAACGACAACAGCTACAACGCCAACGACCCCGAGGAGGGACGTCCATACGATGCGGCTCCTGTGGCGGAAATTCCGGTCCTCGACTACATCCTTCAGGTGTTTGGCCATGTTCCCAAACTCGCCGCCTTGGCCATCATGGTGAGTGATCGATTCTTTCAGATCTTCGGTGCTCGCCTTCATGGCCCGGATGAGCAAGTCGGCAATACTCTCGCCTGGCTTCAATTCGAAGGCCATCCTTCCCCCGTCACTGTACAGCGCGCTCTTCCTTCCGCCATAGCGTTGCCGAACCGCAGCCTATTTACCAATTTAACTCGGCAAGGATGCTGGCAAACTTACCTTAAGAAATCGTGTTAGGCTTGACTTACGAACTGTCCGTGACGATCGACCAATTCCGTTTGCTCTCCGGCCTGCTGGCGCGCGGGTTGAACCCGGACGCTTGACTCTCGTCAGCTTCACCTCCAGCTTTCTCAGGCGTGGCGGCGCCTATCGATCGAAACTGCGGCCTGCGGGTTGGCCGACAAGGAGAACCCGCATGTCTTCCGCCGTTCGAATTCGTACGCTCCGCGACTTGGCGGAGGCAGGGCACTGGCTGACGATCTGCTGCGACCGAGAGACGCCACGTTGCCACCACAGCGCCCACGTTGACGTCAGGTGGCTGGTGCAGCGCGCCGGCCGAGACTATCCGTGCGACGCTGCATCAATCCAAAGGATCGGCTCGAAATGCACCGAATGCGGCTGCAGCAAGGTTACCGTCCGCAGCGCTGCCCGGGGAAAATTCGAGATTGAAGCCGACGAGGATCTGCCGTTCTAAGGCCGCCGCGCTGAAACCTCGCCTTGCCAAGGGTGAAGGCTTGCGGCTTGACTTTCTCGCCGGCGGTGCAAAGTTGCCGGAATTGCAGGAGGGAAATATGAGAAGTCGGACGTTATTTTTGCGACCTCTGCCGCATTATCCCAAAGTTGACAGCTAGGAGGCACAGATGAAAGAGGGGCTTTACAAGATTGAGTTTCAAACGCCGTTGGGCACGGGCACAGGAGTCGTATATCTAAGGGACGGACAGCTGTGGGGTGGCGATGCCGAAGCATACTATATAGGTTCGTATCGGGTCACGGACGAGGAAATCGTCTCGCACGTCTCTATCGACAGGCATTCAGGAAACCCTGACCTGACCCCTTTCATATTTGGCTTCGACAAAGTTTCTATTAAGCTGACCGGTAGGGCTGTCCTGGGAACGATCATGGCGACGGGTACATCCGATCAAGCGCCGGACGTAAGATTCGATTGCGTGCTTAGCTTTTTGTACAATTGAGAAAACGTATGATAGAGCCGGCGGGTATGTGTCATGCACATATCTTGCAAGTGTTGCCTTGACGGCAACAGCTGGACTCTCACCGGATAAATGTCACCGTTAAATGCTGTCGTTTGTGTTGGCACGGGGTGTCGACGATGACCTCAAAGAACGCCGAAACGGTTGAGGGCAATCCCGTTTTGGTCGTCTAACCGCGGCGGTGTTTGTACAGTGTTGATTTCCGCAGACCGGGAACAGCACAGCAAAACGTTCATTAGAGAGGAACATGCGAAAAGCTACGCATCCGGGCAATGGAAACGCCTCAATTGGCCGCAAGAGCAGGATGATGAGTGACAAACCAAGAGATGAGTTGTTCGTAGGAATGGGCATGTCACCCGAAGAGTGCAGCCTCGTGCCAACGACATTCGAAGAAATTGCTCGCCGACCATGGTGTGACAGATCCGATGCCAACGACGCCGAATTCGCCGAAATCATTCTTCGGACCTACCGCAGTGGCAAGACTGATCCCGGCCAGTTGCTCAACTACTGCGAAGCCATCGCCAAGCTCCGGTTTTCCCGCTGAATTGCCGTTTAGAGGCTGCCGTTCAGTTCGGACGCCATCGTAATCATCCTATTAGCGTGTTCATTGCAGCTTTCGAGCTCTGATCGCAGCGGCCACTTCCGGGGCGCCCATTTCTTCCGCCAAGGCTGCGCACGCTTCACGCTCACGCTCTATTGGAGTCGTGACCCTCCTCGGCAGCGGGAGCCTTTCCATTCTGAGCACCGCAATAACTTCTCCAGGGCCGCAGCCAACGTCTTTGGCGATCTGGAAGGATGTCAGCCCTGGATCTCGGTGGTATATTTCGACTATCTTATTTCGATGTAACATCGGGGGAGCCTCTCCCTATCGAGACGACTCACACTATAGCCCCATGCAGTTAATAGTTACATTAGACATTTGAGTTTCAATCAAATGACGAATGTCATCTTGCAGGCCGCACTTTGCCCGCTCGCAATGACATACCCCAACCAGCCTAGCACGATCATACCTCCTGAGAACGAGGCAATATCATATGGGCTTTCCTTGGTCTCCCTCTATCGCCTTACTGGCATTGGGCCAGAAAAGGATTAAATTGGATGAGGAGAAGCTGAGGGGGGTCGCAATGCCGTTTGCTGAACTAACAATGCTGCTTCAGGAAATCGAGGTCGTGCAAGATGTTTTTGAGACGGTAGTTGGTGAGGCCTGGTTTCACCGGACGATGTTCAACGAGAAGGAATTTGCAGAATTTGTTCTTCGCGGGTATCGCTCAGGTATTACGGATCGAGACCGCTTGTTCGTTTATTGTCACGAGGCTGCTGAGCTATTCTTCACCAAAAATGCTTGAGACTTAGGTTCTGCCCGGGCAAAGGCCCACCGCAAAGGGGCTCACGGTGGGCCTCGTACACGGCTCGGAGGCGAATACCTTGAGGGGAACTACGGTAAGCCGAGCCTGGCGTCTGAAGAAACAACGCCAGATGAACTTGAGCGTTCCAGGACCGTCGGATAGCGTACAGAACTAAGAATGCGGCCCGGATTTCGCAAGGCAGAGCTGGGCGGGAGCTTTATCCAGACCAAGAGCGAGTGCTGACAGAGATGAAATGCTCGCGACTTTGATCGTTTGCGCGCCCTTGGCCGTGGTCGACGGCGACACGCTGAAATGCGAAGGGCGGCTGCTCCGCCTTCTCGGTGAAGGCACGCCGTTCGTGAGCGGGATCGATGCCCCGGAATTGCGCACCTGGAAATGTCAAAAGGAACGGAAATTGGCGCATCTGGCACGCATGCGGCTCAAAGATCTGGTGACCGGGCAGACGCTGAAAATCGTTTCCAAGGGCAAAGACGCCACGCCCAAGCACCGTTGGTGAACGTCTATCTGCCGAGCGGAAAGGAAGTCGGACAGATCCTACTCAAGGAGGGCTTCGCTCGGCCGTGGCACCCGCACAATAAAATCGACTGGTGCAACTGATTTGTGGTGCATCGGCAGCAAACGTATTTGTTTGACTCTCGCCTTCATGGCCCTCGTGCCGGCGGCAGCGAAAGCGACAAATTACCCATGCAGCGGGAAGAAGGGTGGCGTCAATCATTGCCAGGGCAGCACCTTCATCGGCAACGACGGGTCGGCGAGCGCCAGCAAGAAGAACTGCTCGGCGGAAATGGGCGCTGTCGGCCTTATGCAGTCGCAGGAAATGCAGCCGACGACGGGCAAGGATTGCGCGTGCGATTCAGGAAAATATTGCATCGGCCCCCGCGACGGACGCTTCTGCTACGAGGATGATGGCCGGAAAAGCTACTTGAGGAAATAGGGCCAGATTTGAACAGTTGCACTGAATATTTTGAAACTTGGTTAGGTTACGAGGTAAGGTTACTTCGTAAAAGCGCTTGCACGACCTCGGCGCTCGTGTCCCCCTGTTCGTGCCGGGCGTGATGCTCGTTACCCCGATCGTCAGGCACCCTTGCCGTCACTCGTTGACCGTCCGGCACCTTCAACTGGCTATGAGCCGGACAAGCCCTTGTGGAACTTACGATTCCTGGCATCATTATCATGTCAGGAGCACGTCCATGAACCCGCCTAGACGCTTGATGCCTTACGAAGACTGCTTGCTTGATTGCGAGGAGGCGCTCGAAGATGACTTTCTTGTCCTGGTGGACAAGGTCTGCGACCACGGCTGGAACGCGGCTGAAATCGCAGTCGCCATTACCAGTCTGGCCGACAACCTCATCCTGAAGCTGGCCGCCGAAGATGAAACGTCGATGCAGATCCTGGCTGCGAAACTCAAGCGGCCTTAGGGACGCTCTCCAACCGGACAAGTTCGTCGTCCGGCAACGGCCGCTGAAGATGCTTCACGTCACTCCAGGGTTTCGTCAGCCATAGATCGATTTCCAGGTCATTGCGGAGAACGACGGGCATGGCTTTCTCATGAACCTCGCCGACGACACGGTTAGGGCTGGTAGTCAGGAACCCGAACAGGTCGATGGTTTCGAGGCCGGTTTTGATCTTTCGCACGGAAGTCCACTGCGGCACCCATATTCCGGCAAACCAGAACAGCGGCTTGTCTTCATTTAATGCAAACCAGGCGTTCGGCGTCCGGGCACCCTCAGGTTTGCTAGCGGGATCAGGTTCGGCGAATTCTGTCACTGGGACGATGCAGCGGTTTTCGACGCCTGACCTGCCTCCGAACTTGCATCCAACGGCGATTAGAGTCTCGGCGGGAAAGCTGCAATATAGGAACGTCGGAACCATGCTCCAGAGCAAGCTGCCATCGATCAACGGCGGCTTCACGACCACAGGAATGACATATGGCGGTGACGAACCACGCGGCGGGCAAGTCGCCGAATGTGATCCTTTTCGCAGCCTCAGAAGCGGCCAAGAGTTCGTTTAGCGTGAAGCCAGTGAAAGGGCCATTGCCGTACAAGAGGCCGCCACAATCAAGCTATTGCTTAACAAGCCTGAGCTTGGGGGGTTGAATTCCATGCCGTTCGCGCAGGCCCGCTAGGTACCACTCGGTTAAGTCCTCACCACGGTCATAGTCACGCTCGAACATCGCCCGCTGATGAGGATTGGCGCGCCTTCGCTCGTAGGCCTTCTGGACTTCATCCGGATAATCAATCAGATCCATGTCGTCCAGGTCTTCGATGTCCATATCCATCCAGTCATAGGGCAGTTTCTGCCAGAGAATGACACGGGAGGCCAAGTAGGCGCGAACAATCTCCTCGTCGCTGGCAGTGGCGACGAATGCGTTCCATTCCTCCTCAGCCTTGTCGAGCATTGCAGCGACTTCCGGCGCTCGTGCCTTCATCCTGTCGTACTCAGCTTCGGTCATGTGCTCGCTATATTGGGAATAGGGGCCGATTGGTTCGTATTTGTCAGACATTGCCATTTCCTTCCGTGCCGAGCTATGTTCTTGTTTTGTTCACGTCATCGCCAATGAGTCAAGAGCCCTGGAGTTGAGTGGCTTAGCAAGAACCAGGCAAGCATCTGCCTCATTGACGCTGCTACACAAAACTTTGCCTGCAGCGCGATTCGCCCGATCACCAAGGGTGTCGCGGGGACTTATCCTGTCATGCCTTCTCGCGGCATCGATCCTATTCGCGGCCCAGCCTCGCGTTGTAGCTACGTCAGGTCGCAGCGCTTGCACATCTCATAGCGAAAGCCCGCCACAGGGGCGGGCTCCAACCATCGGACATTTGGAACACTATTCCTGATATTCGCGCTTGCGAATGACTTTGCGGGGCTCATGATTCCGATCGACGTCCTTGCCGAGCGTGTATCCTGCGACACCACCGACGACTGCACCGACCGGGCCGCCCACGACAGCGCCAGCGACAGCGCCACCGACCAAGCCAGTGTTCTTGCTTGGCGTCACATCCCGACCATCCTTGTCGCAATTTTGGGAATTCGCAGCGTTTCTATCGCACGTGACAGAGCCGGTTTCCATTCGATCGATCGTGACATCGCTGTCGTGGTCGTTGCTACTATTGGAATTGAATCCCGAACGCGGATTGACTCTGCCGTCATTGTTATTGTTGTTTCCAGCGAAGCTGGCATTCGAGCCCATTAGACAAGCTGTAGCGAGCGTTGCTGCGACAGTATATTTCATAAAATGGTTCACAATATTTTCCTTGCGGGCTTTTATTAGTCCCACGTTTCTGACGCAGCCTAGAGAATAACGTTGCAAAATAAGAATTTATATTTTTACGTCAAAGGTTGAGTGGAGAGATTTTCGAGACGATATTTTAGGTTTACTGGTCGCGCCGGTAAAACTTAAGGCTGATCCCCTTCCAGCTTAGTCGCATCCTCGATCGCTGCGGTACCTGCTACGGGCGGTGGTTGTTCGCGATCCGATGTTTCAATCGGCCGCTCTGCCTTCATCGCCTCGTCATTACGAACGGGTGTCGCGCCGCTGTCGCTCTTGGTCGACGAAGCTTGGCTGGAATCTGCATTTTTTGACACGACCGGTCCGCGGGCACCGACTTCGTGACGCTTGTGTTCTTTCAAGATTACGATCCTTCCGAAGTAGATATGGATGAATGCCGCAACCCACCGTTTCCGAATTTCGTGAATGCGATGTTACGGCAGTATTCTTCAAGTGTGTCCGGATCCATTATTCCTTTTCGATATGAATCCATGACGAGGACAGCAAACTGCTCGCGCCTGTCGCAAGAAACGGTGAACCATTGCTGTGATGAGATTTCCGAGAACACTCGGTGAACGACGTCAAATTCAATCGGGGTGAGAATGCCGCTGCCGATGGGGAAAGACATGAGCGTCCTCCTATCCTGGGGCGAAAGGCGCTACCTTCCCGCCACCGACGCCCTTTGAACGTGCCGATGATGTCGACAAGGTGGGCGGCAGCCATCGAGTTTACAAGGAAGGGTACGGCACCGTACAAAAGACCAACTTGTGGAGGGGTTCTTGGCTGCTCAACTGGCGGGTCTGTTCAGGTTCCGCTTCGGTGGTTCCAAACACAGCAAATCTGGTCGAACGGTACGGTTTCGCACATTCGCAGTCAGGAGACGCAATTTTGCTACGTTTGGTGTCGGAAAGGCTATTGTGTGGATCGAGCTTGCGCGGCGCACTCGCGCGGTATGCTGAATGCGGGCGATTTTTTCAAAAGCTAACGCAGTTTGGTCCCATCCTCCGGGGCCGCCCGCTTACGTCGTCAAACTGCATCAGATGTCAACGAAACACCCATTATTTCTGGTCGTCTACATCTTCGTTTCGCTGATCGCCTTGTCTGCGCTGACCGTGTCGAGCCGTATCTGAACAGATTGGCAATTGAGTTTGTGGAAAGTCTAAAATGATTTTGATGGCCCATTTGATCTGAGGGTGGGTGCCTTTGCTGGAACTGTGACGAAACTGTATTGTTAGTCTTCCATGTCGTGTTTTCTCTGAGGCGTGCGCATGGACAAGCCGCTCGAAATGTCACTTGCATTTCTGGAATTCGCAGTCAGGCACGGGGCCGATGCCGATGCTGATCGGATATTGGATGCCGGTGCTGACTTTATATCGAAGTCGCGCACCTTCTCATCGTTGCGTGGTATTGACCCAACGCCTATCCAGACGCTGGAAATCCAACTTCGAGAATTGTGGTTAGCTCTTGTTTCGGGCGGCAAAACTCGCGTGGCAGTCGCTCGAAACTCGACACTGAAAGCTATTTCCAAGATCAGGGACTCCACATGTATTCTAAGCTCGGAGGCCTATGAAGCCAACTTGCTAATAGAGCTTCGCGCGATGTGACCCGACGCGACGGCCGGCCGTTACCAAGCATTAACTGGACTTCGGCCTGAAATGAGCGCGTTATCGTTGCTCACAGGAAACCAGTTCATGTATCTCAAAATCGCGGTCGTCGCCGTCATCGTCGTCGCTGCCGCAGCTTATGTCGAATCAAGAGTTGCCGCTCGTCGGTATCAGGATAGCTCCGCTGGGTTAGAAGCGGCCCGTGTGGCTTCCGTTGCTAATGTCGCTGCGGAGGCGCTTGACCACCGCATTGACAAGCTCAGCGATGACAGGTGCTCAGGTGTCGGGCGCGAGGCTATCCACGCCAACAAGGTGAAGCCGATCATTGTTCCAGAGGACATGGCGCCAGAAATTCTCAGCGATATAAAGCTCTGCTTTCAACGCGGCATCATAAGTCCTAATGTGAGAGATGATCTCGCTGCCGCCGGGCTTTTGAAATTCGCCGAAGCACCGTAAAGAGTTCTAGGGGCGGTGCTGCTGTCTCTGGCGTCGAAAAGGATCCCGTGCATCTAGGCGAGCCGTCGACAGCACCCTCATTTGAGATCCGGTGTTGCTGCAATTAGCCGGATGATCAGAATGACCGACAGCATCCCAGTCGATGAAATCATCGATTACGGCATCGACGAGGGATTTGCTTGAGCGAGATTCAGGGCGCCTTGGTTCATGCCAGCATCAAGGAATGGATTTTGCACGTGGGCGAAAATGTCCACTTGTCGCAGGCTGGGTATCGGCAGATAGGGTCGGCGAACGACAATTAATCGGACTTGCGGCCAAAGCTGGCGATGATGACGTTTCCCTCGACACGCCGGGCTGCGGGCTTCTCCTTCCTAGGCTTGCGCTTTCGCTTCGCAATTGTGAGGGCGACCTCATTGATGGCCCGACGGCTTTCTGACAGCTCCTGTTGGAGGGATGTTATTTGTCGCTGAAGCCTGTCAATTGCGGCCTCATGTTCCCTGCGCGAAATCCATCTCATGACAATCTGCCCCCGATTGTTCCTAAGTTACGATATAGATAACGGGTTAAGATGTTTCCCTATTCCGCCTGCCTGAAAAGAATTCGGTCAGACACGGATTGAGCCATTCCGTGCCGATGAGCCAGTTCAAAGGTCCGCCTCCGTGTAAGCACGCGTGCTCGCCAGCTGCACCTCACGAATGACCATTTCGCTAGTCTGCATGATCAATCCTAATCGGCGCCCTTTCCGCCCCATACGGTGGGTATCTAATGAGGCGCGTTCTTTTGTGGCCACGGAACCAGCCGAGAGGAAGCGCGTTACAAGCACGTGTTCCCCGACACACCCACCCCGACGTTCCTCCCAGTCGTCGGGTCGAGATTTTGGCCCATCTCGTGTCCCTTCCCGGGGTGGGCCTTTTTTCTTACAATCTGGTCACAGTCGAGCCGATGCCGACGCGGTCTTCGTCAATTTCGCGCTGTAATCGTTCTTTTTCGCGTTCGACTCTCAGCTCATCGGCATCACCCTCGAATTTGGTGGTGCGCAGGTTAGTGGCTTCGTCAATGAGGGCGGTCAGCTCGTCCTTTGTATAGTCGGATAGATCACGGTTCTTGCCATGGTTTGTTTCCTCGCGATTGTTCTCACCGTAAACGCACAAACATGCGGAAAAGTCTCCGGTGGCAGTGTAGTTCTTGCGGGGAAGTGTCAGACTGGGCAATCAATTTTGACGTATACTTTATTAACGATGCCTGCACTTTGAGCGGAACTATACAGCCCACCGCCGATTATTAATTTGTGCGTCCCCTACGCACTGCTCCCGGTTCCGCTCGCCCCCCCTCGCGCACCGGGTAAATGTTGAGGCCCGCACCGTCCGCCGGTACGGGCCTTTTTTGTTCGACATCACCATCCGAAGCAGCTACACAGAATTGTCCGCTACCGGACATTTAGCCCAGCATCGCATAAACCATGAAACCCACGGGGAAGGTATGCTGATGCAGGTAAACCTCTATTTGCAGGGCGAAGTCACGCCCGTTGCATACGACTACGGCATGGACGTTGACGGGGTACTCACTCCATCGCCACGTCTGGCGACGCGAAGCAAGGGCATCTGCCTCGTCGTGCTTCAGCGCGGAGCCGTGGTGCCAACGGCACGGCAGCAGGACACTATCAACACTATTCAGACCATCAACCCGAATTGGGATGTTAGGTTCTTCTTCCAACGCGTCCCCGCTATGGCGGCCAATTGATATCGCACCGTACTACACCTCACGCCGGGACAAGACACTTTCGGAACATTCCAAGTCCTTGGCTGTTATGCGGCCAAGTTGATGCTCGGCTCCAACGCCCCCCCGAGAGCCGAGCGATGAAGAAGCCCATCGCCAGCCCCTCGGCGATGGGCTTTTCATTGCGTCAACGCCATCACCGAATGCCACAGGGGCTCGTGCGGGAAAGACACAGCCATGAAAATTTCGCCGGAGTTGTGGTGCGCCAGACACCGCAACGGCACTATGCCCATTCGAGGCCAGAGCGGCCGAACCTGCCTCCGCTCGTGTCTGCGGCTTCACGGGTGAGGAGCTGATCTCCTGGGCAACTGGTCAAAGCCGTGTGGGTGAAACGGATCAATCTTGTAGAGCGGCGTACACATTCCTTTATCGATCATCTCCATTCGTTGCTGTGCTTCGATGCCCTTCAAGGTCATCAGGGTCGCCAGCAGGAAAAATGCCGGAACAACGAGGATGACAACATTCCACGACTCCTGAAAGCTCCGGACCCAATGTATGACCAGAAACACCAACCCGATGAACGAACCAGGCGAGATTGCGTTTGATCCACGCGAGATAAAACACGTCTGTCGTCTCGCCGAAAAGGAAGTGTGAGGCCTTGAATGCGCCTTCCACGACCACAAAGAATGCTAGGAGCGGACCAAGCCGTTCCAGCCATTCCCAAACCCGTTTCCCTGGTCCTCTCAGCGGCGCGAGCCATCGATCAAGATTGGTCATCTCGTTGCCCCCTGTGATCGGCAAGGTGGCGTCGCCTTAACGAAGCTTGAGACGCGGTAGTATCTTCGGCCTGAGTTTCACGCATGAAGCGACAAGGCGATTTCCCGCCAGGTCGAGATGGCGCGGGTGCGAAGCTGGCGATGATCGGCGGCGGTCAAGCATTTGCGGTGAAGAAGAACCAGATTGGCGATTTGGCCGTGAGTTGAGACGAAACGCTGACATTGTCGCGCGGACTTGAAGCGCATCATTCGCCACTCTCGCCGCCGTAGCGGCAAATCGGAATTCTCTGCTCGGTTGTTCAATCCCTTGTGCGAGCGATGCTCGACGCCCGGTATCAGTTCGACCTTCGCGGCCGAGTAGGACCGCAGCTTGTCGATCACCATCACGCGCGGGGTAGTACCCTGGTCCTTGAGCAGCTTTCTCATCAGACGCAGGGCTGCTGCCTTGTTCCTTCGGCTTTGCAGCAGGGCATCGAGGACGTAACCGTTGGCATCGACGGCGCGCCACAGCCAGTACTTCTTTCCCTTGATCGTTACCACCATCTCATCGAGCTGCCACTTGTCGGCAAAGTTGCCTCTTGAGCGCCGTCTGAGCTGATAAGCGAACTTCAACCCGAATTTAGTAGCCCATTCCGAGACGGTCTGGAATGAGACGCTGATGCCGCGCTCCGCCAACACATCCTCGACGTCGCGGAAGCTGAGCGGAAATCGATAGTAGAGCCACACTGCATGGGCAATGATCTCAGCGGGAAAGCGGTGGCGTCTGAAGTGGACAGATGGGGCTTCGGTCATGAAAACCCGAATATCAAATCGATCCCAACCAGTCGGTTAAGGCGACGCCACCCGGTGATCACCAACCACGGTGAGATCGATTCTTATTGGGGAATCGATGCCCGCGGCGAAAATCTTTCGATTACCAATACAGGGACGATCAACGCGACCGCATATCGCCTCGATCTCGGCACCCGGACCGCAGATGTGCACAACTCCGGCACGATCTCCGGGGGAGCGGGTATAGGTATTGGAGTTGTTGGCTATTTGGATGGCGCCGTGACCATCGCAAACACCGGCACCATCAGTGGCCAGGCTTGTGGCATCCAGACCTTCTATGGCGACGATACTGTGATCAACAAGGGAATCGTCGACGGCAAAATCGATCTTTATGCGGGCGATGACCTCTACGACGGCAAATACGGCGTGGTCCACGGGCTCATCGATGGCAATGTCGGAGACGACCACCTGAAGGGTGGCAGCCAATCAGACCAGCTTTCCGGCGGCTTGGACCACGATGTCCTGACGGGCCGCGGCGGCGCTGATGTCTTCATCTTCTCCACGGGATTCGATGCCGACGAGTTCACCGACTTCCAGGCGTCCGGCAACGATCACGACAACATCGATGTCAGCGTGATGAAGGGGTTCGGCAGCTTCGGCGATCTAAAGGGGCACATGCATGAGAACGGCGGCGATGCTGTGCTCGACTTCGGGCACGGCGACGTGCTGACCCTTGACCACGTCAACTTTCACGACTTGTCGAAGGCCGATTTCCTGTTCTAAGGCCGCCCCGACGGCGCCTCATACAGTTCCGCTTGTCTCCATACCGGCCCAAGCGTGCCACTTCCATCCTCTCCGGGACCTCGCCGAACCCATAGCGCCTCGGAACCACATCGAGCTGAACGCCGCCTCGGCTAAGGCAGCGTATAGGCAATGACATAGTCCCCAGGCTTGGTGCCGACCGAGCCGTGCCCGCCGGCGACGATGATGACGTATTGCTTATTGTCTCTGGTCGCATAGGTCATCGGCGTCGCTTGCCCCCCGGCCGGCAGCCGGGCTTCCCAGAGCTCACGCCCCGAAGTGATATCATAAGCGCGCAGGTAGTCATCGACGGCCGCAGCGAGGAAGACGACACCGCCCTTGGTTAGCATCGGTCCACCAATGCCGGGAACGCCGAGCTTGAATGGCAGCGACAAGGGCGTCATGTCGCGCACGGTGCCGTTCTTGTGCATATAGGCGATCTTGCCTGTGCGCAGATCGACGCCGGCGACATAACCCCATGGCGGCGCCTGGCAGGGGATGCCTAGTGGGCCGAGGAAAGGCCCCATATAGACGCCGTAGGGCGCGCCGGTGTTGCGGTTGAGCCCCTGCTCGCTGCCTTTCTCCCCCTGCCCCTTCGGCGGGATTTCCGATGCCGGCACGAGACGCGAGGTGAAGGCGAGATAAGTCGGCATGCCGAACATTACCTGCCGCTCGGGATCGACCGCGACGCTGCCCCAATTGAACGTGCCGAAATTTCCGGGAAAGACGATCGTTCCCTGAAGCGAAGGCGGCGTATAGCGGCCCTCGTAGCGATAGCGATGGAACTTGATGCGGCAGGCGAGTTGGTCGAACAGCGTGACGCCCCACATATCCTTCTCCCGCAGCGGCGGCGGCGAGAAGGTCAGGTCCGAGATAGGCTGCGTCGGTGCGGTATGATCGCCCTTGACCGCACCACCCGGTGCCGGGATTTCCTTGAACGGAATGATTGGCTGGCCCAAGCGGCGGTCGAGCACATAAATATCGCCCTGCTTGGTCGAGGCGACAAGCGCCGGCACCGTCGTGCCATCCGGCTTCTTCAGATCGAGAAGCACGGGCTGAGCCGGCACATCCATGTCCCAGAGATCGTGGTGGACGAATTGCTGCACCCAGCGCAACTGTCCGCTGTTGATGTCGAGCGCCACGACAGAGGAGGAGAAGCGCTCGACATTGGCGCTGCGGTTCATTCCCAGCTGGTCGGGCACCTGGTTGCCGATCGGGATATAGATCATGCCGAGCTTCTCATCGACCGAGAAGACCGACCAGCTGTTGGGCGAATTGGTCGTATACGTCTGGCCTGCGGGCAGCGGCGTGGTCTGGTCGGGATTGCCGGAGTCCCAGTTCCAGATCAGCTTGCCGGAATTGATGTCGAAGGCGCGGATGACGCCGGATTGTTCCTGGGTCGAATAATTGTCATTGACCGCGCCGCCGATGATGATCTTGCCCGCGACGGCGACCGGCGGCGAGGTGGAATAATAGTAGCCGGCTGGATTGTATTTCATCCCGGTTTCGAGGTGCAGCACGCCTTGATCGGCGAAGCCGGTGCAGACCTTGCCACTCGCGGCGTCGAGCGCAATCAGCCGCGCATCGGATGTCGGCAGGTAGATGCGCTGTTTGCATGGTTGGCCCGCGGGCGTTGCTTGATCCTCGTAGTAAGTCACGCCGCGGCAGGTCTGATGCTGACGGTCCGGATTCATGCCGGAATGAGGATCGTATTTCCAATTCTCCTTACCCGTCCTGGCGTCGAGTGCGATGGCCCAGTTATGCGGGGTGCAGAGATAGAGCGTGTCGCCCACCTTGAGCGGTGTCACCTGATAGGTCGTCTCGCCGACATCGTCAGGGCGCTTGACGTCGCCGGTTTCATAATGCCAGGCCTCCCTGAGGGTGGAGACGTTTTCAACATTGATCTGCGTGAGGGGCGAGTAGCGCTGGCCGAACGGGGTGCGGCCATATTGGTGCCAGTCGCCATTCGGCACATTCCCGCCCAATGGGGCGGCCGCCAACGTATCGGTCGGCAGTGAGCCGATGCGATCATGCGGATCCTGGGTCATCGAATAGAAGGCCAGCGTGATCGAGAGGATCACCATAGCGGCGAGCGACCAATAGGCGATCCGGCCGTTGCCGGCACGGGGCAGCAGCGGTCGCCAAACCCATGGCGTGAGCAGCCAAAGGCCGATCAGAATAATGATCCCCCCACGTGGGCCGAGCTGCCACCAATCGAAGCCGACCTCCCAAATGGCCCAGATGAAGGCCACAAGGATGAGCAACGTATAGGCGGATAGTGCAGCGGCCCTGCGCATGAGCAGCAGGATGCCTGTGACGATGAACATGACCCCGGCAAACAGGTAGAAGAGGCTGCCACCGAGTATCACCAGCCAGAGCCCACCACCGCCCAGAAGCAGTCCGAGGACGACGAGAATGGCGGAGGTTAGAACGATCGCCATGGATCGGCACCTTTCAACGGGATTGTCGTGCGGGTGCGGTGAAGATCCATCCCGCCGAGCCGTTTTCAATGATTGATACCAACCATCCGGCCGCAGGTCTTCGCAGCTGCGCGTATGATTGAAGTGGAGCATGAAAACCTGAAGTTGACGCTTCGCCCCAACATGCCAGAAGCGGAATTGTTCCAGGAACGTGGCTGAACACACGATCATCGTTTGGCCGATCATCACTCGGGCGAGGACGATCTTTTCGGTTTTCTCGTGCCAGACCCAATGCAATCAGCAAGCCAATCCGCAAGAAAGCTCGTGCCAGTTGTTCTCGGTTTGGGAATTCGATGTATGTTGACGAAGCCCCTGGAGCGACGTCCGGCTTCAATGACCGTTGCCGGGATAAACTTGTCCGGCTCGAAAGCCTCGCTATGGCCGCTTAAGCTTCGCAGCCATGATCTGCATTGACGTTTCATCCTCTGCAGCAAGCTTCAGGATGAGGTTGTCAGCAAGACTGGTGATCGCAACCGCGGCTTCCGCAGCGTCCCGGCCGTGGTCGCAGGCCTTGTCCACCAGCGCGAGAAGGTCGTCTTCAAGCGCTTCCTCACAGTCAAGCAACCGGTCGTCGTAGGGCGTTATCAGTCACGTCGGTGACCGCCAGGAGCAGGCGAATATGCTGAATGTCGCCGTCATCGAGCGTCCGCGCATTGACGACCAGCTGCCGTGTTTTCTGGCCCGGCCGCCGCAGGTCGATTTCATAGGCTTCGATGTTCGCACTGCCTGAAGCGGTAGCGCTCAGCAGTGAGGCAAGCTTGGGCATCGCCCACTCGCCATTTCCAAGTTCGTTGAGACGTTTTCCGCAAACTGTGCCGGGATCGATTTCGAAGACGCGGCAGAACGATGCGCTCGCGGCGGCCCGATTATCGCAGGCCATTCGATGAAACCGACTGGAGCGACCTGAACGGCAATGTTGCACCCTACCAGAAGTCGAAAACCCTCTCGGAATGTGCCGCCTGGGACTTCATCGCTCGGGAAGGCAAAGGGCTGGAGCTCACGGCAATCAATCCGGTTGCCGTCTACGGACCCGTTCTGGGTGCAGACTATTCACATTCCATCAGGTTGATCACCAATATGCTGAACGGACAGCCGGGATGCCTGAATGTCAATTCCTGTTGCGTGGACGTGCGGGACGTGGCCGACCTGCATCTTCACGCCATGACCAATCCCGCCGCCAAAGGAGAACGGTTTCTGGCCACGGTTGGCGAGAGCCTGTGGATGATCGAAGTTGCAGAACTGCTGCGGCAACGCTTCGGAGAAAAGGCCGGAAAAGTGCCGACGGAGGTATGGTCCGACGAGCAGGTGCGGATCGCCGGTCAGACGAACGCACAGCTCAAGGCGGTCGTGCCGCTGTTGAACTACGACATGAATGCGACTGGCAAGAAGGCAGAGCGCTTGTTTGGATGGGCTCCCCGATCGAGGGAAGAGGCAATTGCCGCCACCGCCGAGAGCTTGATACGGCTTGGCCTGCTCGGCGTTTAGATGGGAGCGAGAAAAGACCAACGCTGACGTCTGCTGGCGACAATGCGATCGATGGGGCGGACATGTCGGCCTTGGGGCCAACAGCAGTCAACATCCCTCTTTGCGCCTCAATCATAACCGGTCATTTCCAGATAACCCCACCCAAGATGACTTCCCTTAAAACTAATCGGCCCTTCCCAATATGGAAATCTCGTTGCCATCCATGCCTTTCTATTCAAGGCCGTCGCGGTGATCGATAACGATTTCGATGGCAGGTCGATTTTCCATTCGATCGGCACGGTATGGCCCGCCACCGTCGTTGTGCCGAGCGGCGTTAATTTGATTTCTCCTTGTTTCAGCGGCGTTGACGTACCGTCTGCGGCGATCCAGGTCCCGGACGTGTACCCGCCACGGCTGTCGCGCAGGCGAAAACACATCAACTTCTCGCCGCTGTCGAGATGAAGGGAGAACCAGTCCCAACCCGACTGGTCCGGAGAAAGCGGTTGCGAGGACCATTCGCGATCCAGCCATGCCTGACCCGTTACGGCGACATCGCCGCCAGGCAATTTCAACGTGCCTTTGACCGCATAGGACGGCTGCGAATAATAATAGCTTGCCTGCCCGGTTTCCGACTTCACCGAAAACCCGCGGTCACCATGCAGGACGAGCGGCTTCGAAGAGTCGAGTTCCAGTTTGTACATGAACTCCGCGCCGCTCGCCGCGAGATCGAGATGGGAGAGGCTGACGTCGGGGAGAGGTTCCCCGGAAGTGGCGCGCGCCGTCATGTTCCAGTCATCGATCCAGGCGCTAAACGGTGATGCGGTGACGCCTGCCTGCAAAATGCCGCCACGCGCGAGCCGTTCTGAGACATAGTGGTGGTCGGGTGTCGTGATCGCTGCGTTGCCGAGCCAGACCTGAGGACTTGACCAATCGGCCTTATCGGTAGGTGCGAGCGCAGAGCGAAACAGAGTCCACTGGACACCGTAGTCTTTGCCGTCATCTCCCTTGATGTTGGCGGTCAGGTACCACCATTCGATTCTGAAGTCCGGATGTGCGCCAAAGTCCCGAGGAAACTGCAGGGGGGTTCCGATCGTCGGCGACTTAAAGCCCTTGGCGTCCGTGCCAAGTCCGGCGAACCCCTGCGCGAGAGCGCTCGATCCGAAGACCATCGTCACAATCGCGGCGCAGAAAACTAGAACCGTTTTAGCGTTCATCGGCAAACACCTTGAGAAGCTCCGACGGTGCGATCCTCGCCATCTGCCTCAGCGGCGCAAGACAGGCAAGAAATGCGGCCAGGAGTGAGTAGACGCCGAGCCTCAGCAAATCCATGGGGAAGACGAAAAGCGGTAATCGCCATCCGAAAGCCTCGACATTGACGACCGCCAGCAACACCCAGGCAAGCGCTATGCCGACCGGAAGCGCCGCCAGCAGTGTGAACAAAGCCAGCCCGATTGTGCGGGCAAGTTCGAGCAGGACCAGCCTTCGTTGCGTCACGCCCATGGCCCAGACGGGCGCAATCTGTGGCAGCCGCATGCTGGACAGTGTCATGAGGCTGGCGAACATGGCAATGCCGGCAACCCCGAGCGTCAGGACGTTGAGCACTCCGGTGACCGCGAAAGTGGTCTCGAAGACCTCAAGCGCCTTCCGCTTCAGGCTCGCCTGATCGATCACCGACTGCGCGGGCAAGCCGAACCGAGCCCGCAGTTCCCGAGCCAGGGCTGCCGCGCGGCTTTGATCCATTCTCAAACCAAACCGCAGCTTCGGAAGATCGGGATAATGCGACGCGAGCGCGTCCACGCCGACGATCGCCTGTCCGATAGGGTTGCCGTAGTCCGAATAGACACCTGCGACCTCCGTCTGCCAGCCTGCCGGCAGCGTGATCCGATCGCCCGGTCGCAAACCGTCTCGGCGCGCCATCTGCTCGTTAATAAGGGCGGCCTTTCCGGCGGCAACCTTGTCCCATGCGTCCTGTTCCCCGGACAGCAAACGCCAATTCTCACGGTATAGCCTGTCGTCCTTCACGCCGACGACCTCCGCGGGCTGGCCGAGTATCTTGCCATCCGTGCTCCAGATCGGAAGAACCGCGTCCACCCGGCCCTCGAGCCAAGCGCGCAACGCGGACGCTTCCTTTTCGGTGCGCGCGGTGACGTAGAGCTGGGCGGCCAACCGTTGATCGAGGAAACCCTCGAATGTCAGGCGGAAACTCGCCACCATGGTGCCGACGCCGACATTGGCCGAAAGGGCCAGCAGCAGGGCCATCAGTGCCAGGGACAGGCCGGGAAGCTGTTGGCGTGCATCGGCCCAAAACCATTGGTGAAGAGGTCGGTGCGCCAATGCCTCAAAGGCGGCCAGGACAAGAGAGAGCGCGACCGGCAGCAGCAGTGCCGATCCGAGCAGCAGCCCCCCAAGGACCGCGAAACCCGCGATCAGTCCCGATCCGAACTGCACGAGCATGACGGCTGATGTCAGTAAGAGAGCGCCTGCCACGGCCTGCATCTGCCTGGTTCGGCCCGAGGCCACCGCCCATGCGCGAGGCTGCGCCGGCGCAAGCAGGGGCATTCGCCAAACCTGCAAGAGACTTTGTCCCGCCGACCCGAGAGCGCCGAGAACCGCAATGCCGAGCCCAGCCACCCACCATTCAGTCCTAAGCGTTAACGTGCCCGGCAGCGTCGCTCCGTAGAGGCCCTGCAACGTGGCGGCAACGCCGGGAAGCAGTAGTGAGGCTATCAAGTAACCGAGCGCGACGCCGACCAATCCGGCAAACACCGAGACCGCCAGCAGCTCGGCAATCAGCAGCCCTGTCAGCGCCGCCGCCGAAACCCCGAGCGCGCGAAGCGTCCTGAATGTCGAGCGTCGTTGTTCGAAAGCCAGGCCGATCGCCGAATAGACGATGAACAGCCCGATTGCGAAGGCAAGAAAACCAAAAGCCGTGAGATTGAGGTGAAAACTGTCGGTCAGGCGCGTCAGGTCCCCTTGGGGATCGGGAGCCTGCAAGGACAGGTCCGGCGCGACGTCTTCAAGCCTACCGCGCCCCGCAGGCTGATGGTCTGCGACGATCAAGCGGCTCAGCCGCAGCGGATGGTCCAAAAGCGTCTGGGCGATACCGATATCGACGAGCGCGGTCCCGGGCGGCAGGCTCTCATCAACACGAAGCGCCGCCGATGTCCGCTCGGCAAGGGCCTTCGCCGTGGCGGAATTTACATACATGACCCCAGGCGGTGTGATGAAAGGCAAAAGGTCGGCACCACTGCCGACCGAGGCGACATTTGCATCAGTCGGGATGCTCACGGGATCGATGCCGATCAGATGCACGGTGGTTGAACCGATTTTCAGATCACCCTCAAGAATCGGCGAAACGAGCCACCCTGCCCTGCGCAATGCGATAAAATGATCCTGGTCGAACAGTTCCCGGTCTTTTGTCACCAGTTGCGAAAGTCTGTTACCGCCGAGCATGGCGGCGGCGCGGTCATAGCTGGCGCGCGCTTCCGCGTTGATCGCCTGGACCCCGGACCAAAGGGCGGTCGCAAGCGACAGACCGAGCAGGAGCACGACGAATTGCATCGGATGCCGACGCCAATGTGAAGACAACGCATCGAGACTGGCCCTCAACATCAGCTGATGCTGCCTCCCCTCAGATGAACTCGGGCATCAAGCCTCTGCGCCAGTCGAGGCGAGTGGGTCACCATCAGCAGGCTCACGCCCCGCTCGGCAACGAGTTCCAACATGAGATCGAGCACCGCATCGCCTGTCGCCTCATCGAGATTGCCCGTCGGTTCGTCGGCAAGCACGAGCTTCGGACGTCCTGCAAGCGCCCGACCGATCGCGACCCGTTGCTGTTGGCCGCCGGAAAGCTGCTCCGGGAACCGTTTGAGCAGTTTGTCCAGTCCCAGTCGATCGACGAGTGTCTTCATCCAAGCGTGATCGTGCGCACCAGCGAGCCGCGCATGAAACGAGAGATTCGCAGCGACATCCAGCGAAGGGATGAGATTGAACTGCTGGAAAACCAACCCCAACGTCCCGCGCCGCAACGCTGCTCTTCCAGCATCGCCTAAGCCCGCAATGTCCGTGCCGGAAACGAAAATCCGTCCGCGCGACGGGGCATCGAGGCCACCGATCAGATGAAGCAGGGTGCTCTTGCCGCTGCCGGACTCCCCCGTGAGCGCAAGGCTTCGGCCGGCCTCCAGGTCGAGGCAGACATCACGAAGGACCTCAAGCGGGCCTTCCGCGGTCTCGAACGATTTGTAGACGTTTTGAACTTGGAGAAGCATTGCGTATCCGGATTCGACGGCCTTCCGTAGCACAGCGCTTCGCGGCATGCGAACTGCCTTCGACATCCGAGTGGTTTGGCTGCCTTTGTCGAGAAGTGATCCGTCGGCCGGGCTCTTTCCACGCCGTTAATGGCGTTAGCTTTGGCCACGATTCGAAGCTAAGAGGTTTAAAAACGGCACTCCCGAGAGCATGATGTACGAAAAGGAGATACTCTATGGCCAAAGGATCAGACCTTCTCGTTCGTGCACTGGAGAACGAAGGTGTCGAGTATGTTTTCGGAATTCCAGGCGAGGCAAATCTCGACTTTGTGGAATCGCTTCGCACGTCTTCGATCAAGCTGGTACTGACACGGCATGAGCAGGCGGCCAATCCGCCCTGCTGGAACCGGTAAGCGATATGCACGACGCTCCCGTCGAGATCCTCCCTTTCCGTCTTATTGTCGATGAGTGGGAATGATTACGCTCCGCCGGCAACCTGGGATAGGAAAAGTTCTGTCTTCAACATTTCGAACCGCCAATCCGGCAATCTCAGTAAGGCGCGGCATCGTGAGTTATTTCGCTTGGGAACTTAGGAGGCGACAACCAGTTGACTCGTGTCTGAATTGGCGTGTCAGCGCAATATTCTGAGATTTGGCAGGTGCATTTTGCTCCAAAGTTTTTCGCCAAGTACCGCCTGTACCGGCTACCTAAAGGTTCGGAGGTTCCACAGCTTATTGGCGTCCGAATTCACGAGATCTGGAATGGTGTGGAAAAGAATTGCGAGCGGATGCCGGTCGGATTCCAGAAAAATTCTGTCTTCATTCCTGTTCTTATGGCTTGCTTCGTGCTCAAGCCAAGATGATCAATTCGACAAGCAAATGGACGGAATTCTTTCATGGAGTGCCACTGCGGAGATGATCCTCGACGGTCGTCTTGGGGCCGAAGTTCCAAAGGGTTTCACCGATCTCGCACTGGAGCGATGTCAGCAGGAGATTTCAAACCTTTCGTCACAGCTCCCGCAAACGTCGAGATTTGGCGATGCCAGAGCGAGTGTTCTTCAACTCAATAGGCTAATCGCCGCGGCGTACGGCGAGGTTGGTCAGGATCGTTTTGAACGAGGTCGTCAGCATCTCGCGGCGCTTCATCAGTACGAGGCGAAGCTACGAAACACCTATCGGCCGGACGGATGAAAAAGCTGCTCCAAATATCGCTGGGGATCGTCACCAGTGTCGGGGGATTTATCGAGACCGGCCAGATCGCAACGTCGGCCCAGGCCGGAGCAGCCTATGGATTCAGCCTGCTCTGGGCCATTGTCATCGGCACGGTCTGCCTCGTCTTCCTGATTGAAATGTCGGGGCGATTTGCTATTGCCAGCCATCATACCGTTGCGGATGGATTGAGGGAACGCTTCGGCTCGAACTATTTCCTGCTCACGCTGCTGATCATTTCGATTGTCAATCTGCTCGTGCTCGCGTCGGAGATCGGCGGCGTTGCGCTGGCATTGCAATTCGTCAGCGGTGTCGGTTTTCAATGGTGGGCCTTGCCGGTGGCCTTCACCGTCTGGCTTCTCCTCTGGAAGGGCACGTTCGGCATGATCGAGGAAGGCGTCGCCATCCTGGGCTTGGTGGCGTTGTGTTTCGTGGTGGGGGTGTTTGTCATGCACCCGCCCTGGCTGGAGGTGGCTAAAGGCCTGGTGCCGACGCTGCCGCACGACGCGCCGCTGCACTATGGTTTCATCGCTGTCAGCATCCTTGGAGCAGTTATAGCGCCATTCCTATTTCTGTTTTACTCCTCCGGCGCTATTGAAGAAAAATGGGATAAGAGTTTCTTCGGCACCAATCGTGTTATCGCGACATTAGGGATGAGCTTTGGCGCCGTCATTGCAGCCGCAATCCTGATCGTAGCGGCCCTCGTCTATCCGCCGCGTGGCATCACAGACATCCAAGGATATGACCAGATCGCACCGATCCTGACCCCGTCTTTGGGCAAATGGGGCTTCTACCTGTTCGCGGCCTCGCTTGGCATTACCTGTTTCGGCGCTGCACTCGAAGCAAGCCTGGGCCAGGCCTATCTGGTCGCCCAAGGTTTCGGCTGGAATTGGTCGGAAGATGCCAAGCCGAGGACCGATCCGGCCTTCGCGCTGGTCTATACGGGTTTCATCACTATCGCCGTCCTGCCGATCGCGATCGGCGTCGATCCCCTGCAGCTGACGATCTTTTCAATGGCAATCACGGCCCTGGCCCTGCCCGTCGGCGTGGTTCCGTTCCTGTTTTTGATGAACGACCGCAATTTCGTTGGAGATCATCGCAATGGATGGATCAGCAATACCGCCGTGCTGGTCATCATCGGCCTGTCGTTCATCGTCGCCCTCATAACTCTTCCCCTGCAAATCTTCGGAGGATGACATGCTTCTGATCCGCGACGTGCTCGACAAGCAATTGGTCGACAGAGAGCAAAATCGCATCGGCAAGGCGGACGGCATCGTCCTGAGCATCTCCGATGGCGACGCGCCGAGGGTCGCCTTCATCGAAATGGGCAGTTTGACGCTGTCGCGACGGCTGGGGCGCCGGCCGCATCGCTTAATGCTTTGGCTTCGCAAGGCGGCAGGCCTGGAGCCTGCGGCAACAGCTTTTCGCGTGCCGTGGATAAAAGTGAGAAATGTTGGTGTCGACATCGAACTGGATGTGGATCGACGCGAGACGCCACTGGAGCACTTTCAGGATTGGCTGAAACGGCACGTGATAAGCTGGATCCCGGGAGGCCAATCATGAATGAAGTTCACCTCGAGCTGCTACTGGGAAGACAGGTCCGTGACCTGGAGGGCAAGGCAGTCGGGCGCCTGGAAGAAATCAGGGCGGAGGCGCGCGGCGCGGATGTTTACGTCGTCGAATATCACGTCGGCGCCTACAGCCTTTTTGAACGGCTGTCTGCACTTGCCATCGGCCGCGCGGTTCTGAGCGCGATCGGTGCGACCAGGTCTGCCAGCAAGAAAGCGGTGCCATGGGACATGCTCGATTTGCATGATCTTGAGCATTTGCGGCTGACATGCCGCAAAGCCGAGCTGCAAGATATTCATTGATGCCGGTGGCCACGTCGCAATCGTCACACTTCTCGTTCGGCTCGAATTGGGCGCGGTGGCCTTGCATCGTTGTCGCGACCGTGCGTTTCAGAGTCACCCAAAACGCACGGCGCGTCGCTTCAATGAGCCGCGCGGGCGACGGGCGCCCCTCGACATGTTTTTCCGCCCCGTCCCAGCGGCTCGCGGCGATGTGTTTGCGATCGTGCTGTCGGGCGTGGTGACCGATTTGCGTAGAAATCTGGTCGTATTCACGGACTCAATGCAGGCGATGCCGGGCAGTTCCGCGTGCGAAATCGTACCAAGCTCGCGCCTGCTGGGAACGAGCAATGCGCTCATCCGCAGCGAGCTATTACTCACCGGAATTCAAACCTTGGATACGAATGAGGTGCTGGTGAATCACCGGGTAAGTTTGGGGGCGAATGCCTTGAGCGCACCGCCTTTGCCATCCTTGGAATAGGCGTCGATTAGCGCTACCGCTGCCGTGCGGACCGAGATCTGCGTAGAGGCGTAAGCAGCGTCGAGTTCAACGCCCCTCAAGGGTTTGAGGGCGGCCAGCTTTTGCTGACGTTCGGGATCCTGCCCAGTTGGCAATATGACGCCCTCTTTCGCTGAGGCGGCCTTGAGCTTGTCGGTGCTTGCGCTGTGGTCCTTGACCATGTCTTTCGCAAATGCCTTGATTTTCTCGCTCTTGCCGTTCTGGACTTCGAGCTTGGCGGCCTGGACTTCGAACATGTCCGACACCGCCGCCTTCTGGGCGATTGTGAAGCTCCCGAGTTGACACCAATCTCGAACATCGTTGCCGTGTCTTCCTTCCAGGCCTTGGGGCCGACGGGCATTGATCTTCTCAAGTCTCCGAAGTCGATTTCCACACTCGAACGCTATATCCGTCCAGTGATCCATGGCTTTGCGACCTCTTTCCCGAATAGATTTCCACGCCTGGCACTGGGGCGATTTCGATCCGATCTTCCGAAAGATTTGCGCGCAGATGAAGAGTGCCCTGGCCGTGTCGCCAGTCGACGAACAGGCAACGCTCCGGCGATTTGACGACCGTGCCGCCCAACATTCGTTTTCCGATGATGGGCACGATTTGGAATGCTCTCACACGAAAGAGATTCTTGAGAAAAGCGCGCCAGTCGCCGGCCTCTGGTCTATCGGCTTCAACCCAGTCGATCCTGCTGTCCTCGAACGTCGAAAGACGAGACGGATCGGGAATGTCTTCGGGTCCGAAATCTGCCGGGAACCCGCCGAAATTTCTCGCCTCAGTTTCACGATTTGCCCAGACGTTCGCGCGAAGCTCGCCTTCATAGTCGGTGAAAAATTGAAACGGCCGCGTGCTCAGATGATCGTCGCCCATAAAAAACAACGGCACTTGCGGCGAAAGGGCCAAGACCTCCACGAGCGCCGCGTACAAGTCTTGGTCTAAGCTCGTGTGCAGTCTGTCTCCGAGAGCGCGGTTGCCGATCTGATCATGGTTCTGAAGAAAATGGACAAAACAGGTGGTGGGCAGCGATGAAGATGGTGGCGGATCGACGTCGAGGATTCGCTTGCCATCCATGATGTAGCCGTGTGCGAGCGCATTTGCCGTTTTCTCCCAGGGTTTGTCCGACAGCGGCGCATAGTGCCCCGTGCTTTCTCCTGTCACAGCAACGTGAAGGGCATGATGGAAGTCATCGTTCCAGTCGGCCTTGAACAGGCGAGTGCCGTCTGGTCGTAACGCCATCAGGTCCGTGCCGTTTGCCGGATTTTCGGTGATCAAGTGTATTTGCCTATCGCGAACCGACGCATACGCCTCGACCGACAATTCTTCGAGGATATGGGTTTCGCTCGGATCTGTAATCATGTCGATGGCGTCGAGACGCAAGCCGTCGAGGTGAAACTCGGTCAGCCAGTAAATTGCGTTCTCGATGAAGAATCGCCGCACAGGCTCGCTTGCAAAGGCGATCCTTGGCCCCCAGGGCGTCGGGTTGTCTTCGAGGAAGAAATCCGGCGCATAGCTGGAGAGGAAATTGCCTGTTGGTCCGAAATGATTGTAGACCACGTCGAGAAAGACCATCAGTCCATGGCCGTGCGCGGCATCGACGAACGCCTTGAAGTCATCCGGTGATCCGTAACCGCTGAAGGGGGCATACTGGAAGACGCCGTCGTAGCCCCATCCTCGCTCGCCCGGAAATTGGGCGAGCGGCATGACCTCGACCGCGGTGAAACCTATATCTGCCAAGTAAGCCAGCCGCTCCATCGCCGATCGAAACGTGCCTTCTTGCGTGAAAGTGCCAATATGAAGCTCATAGAAGAGAGCTTCTTGCCAAGGTCTGCCTTTCCAATGTGAGTGCCTCCATTGATAGGAGGTCGGATCGACCAGAGTTGACAGTCCCCGGACGTCGACCTGATGTCGCGAGGCCGGGTCGGGAACGACGGTGCCGTCCGCAAGAATAAACCCGTAGACTTCGCCAAAGGGACGCGAGCGGATTTCGACTTCGAACCAGCCGTTTCCGGCGGCCTGCATCGGAAGGTTTCGATCACCAATTCGGAGGGAAACACGTTCCTCGGACGGTGCCCAAAGCCGGAAGCCGCTTCCGCCACCGGACGTGAGTGACGGCCCCCATTTGTATCGACGTGTCAGTTCGGTCATCGCAGGAGTCCCTGGCCGCCGTCGATCCAGATTGGTGACCCAGTGATATGGCCAGCTTTGTCGGACGCCAGAAACACGATCATGTTGGCAACGTCTTCGCTTCGGCCCGGCTTGCCGCCTGTAATCGGCACTTGGCCCTCAGGCCAGATGACCGGAATGGCGGTCTCATCTTCGCCACGAAGGGAGGTGTTATGCTCGATGTTGGTGTCGATCTCGCCGGGACACACCGCGTTGATGCGGATGTGATGCCGAGCAAGTTCCAATGCGAGTTGCTGCACCATCGCCACTTGTCCGGCTTTTGTCGCTGTGTAGGCAGTAGCGCCAGGGGTAGTGAACGTTCGAGTGCCGTTGATCGAGGACACGACGGTGATGGAGCCGCCACCTTGAGCCTTGAGCTGCGGCACGGTCGTGTGGATCGTCAGGTATGTTCCCCGAAGATTGACGGCAATCGTGCGATCCCACTCATCCGGCGCCAAGTCGTCGATCGGAGCCCAGACCCCATTTATGCCGGCATTGGCGACCACCGCGTCGAGCCTTCCGAAAGTGCGCACGGTCTGTGCGACCGCCTTTTGCATTTCCATCTCTATGGAAATGTCGGCCTTAACGGCGTGGGCAACGCCGCCAAGGCGCTCGATTTCGGCGGCGACGGGTGTAACGTCATTGAGATCATCACCGAGCAGGCTCACGGCATACCCTTCGTGAACGAAGGCAAATGCCGTCGCTCTGCCGATGCCCGACCCCGCGCCGGTAATCAATGCTGTTCTCCGATTTTCCGTCTTCATTGGCCTGTCCTGACACGATCTTCCACCTGCGATCCCGAAGTTTCGGGATCGACATCTGAACAATCAAAACGCAGTGCGTGGCTACTTTGGCCGAGGCGGCGAAGCTTTGCCCAGCTTAACGGATGGCTCGCGCGCCCAGACCCTGAGCTTGCCGAGTTCCGTGACAAACGCCGAGAGGCTTTCTCCGGGAAGCTCGATTGTGCCTTCATCCAGTTTGTCCGCGATACCTGCTACCTGCATCAGCGGCATGGCATCGGCCGCGTAGCCGATGAACTTGCAGTGCTGGAAGGCATCTGCGACAAAATCGCGGGCAGTGGCTTCCGTGACGAGATCGTCGATTGCCTGCGCAGACGGTAAAAGCACTACGGCGTCGAACAAGACCGAAGGCCCGCCATCAATCATGAACTGGGCTGGCACCAGGCTGCCGTCCGATGCGACTACCCCGGTGACCTTTGGCGCAATGAGGGCGACCTCCGCCCTCTCCGCCGTGATCGCATCCTGCAGGCCTTTGAGAAGATTGGCATCCACCCCGTCGGTCACGAGAATACCAAGCTTGCGCCCTTCAAAGCGCTTCGGCCCGCGCTTGACGATGCTGAGTGCGGGCGATGGATCGAGGTCCTGGCGTGTCGGAATGGCAGCTTCGGCGGGCTTTGGCATCGACTGGAATCCGAGCCTTTCGGCGACTGCGCTCGCCAGCGTCTCGTCGATGTTCATGAGATGCGCCACGACCCGCTCGCGAATGACGGGCGTTTCGAGCTTGGCGAGTTCGAATGTCAATGCCATCTGGATATGACGCTGCTCTGGTGGGGTTTGGCTGATGTAGAATTGCCGCGCCTGGCTATAGTGGTCGGCAAAACTCTCCGGACGAAGCCTGACCTTCTGGGCTTGCTCGTTTGCCGGGAAGTGCGTGAAGCCGCTCATCGGCGATTCGCGTGGCCCTTCGCCCCAGGAATTCGGCTGATAGTTCGCCCGGCCCACCGGATTGCGCATGGCCATGTGGCCATCCTGCTGGAAGTGATGGAATGGGCACTTTGGTGCGTTTATCGGAATATGGGTAAAGTTCGGGCTGCCCAGACGCTTGAGTTGGGTGTCAAGATAGCTGAAGTTCCGACCTTGCAGCAGAGGATCGTTGGAGAAATCGATGCCCGGCGGCACGTTTTGCGTCATGAACGCGACCTGCTCGGTCTCGAAAAAGAAATTGTCGGGCATCCGGTCGAGGACAAGCCGGCCGACGGGCTTCGGCGGCAGGATTTCTTCAGGGATGATCTTAGTCGGGTCGAGGATGTCGAAATCGAAATTGTCCGCAAAATCCTGGTCGAACAGTTGCAGAGAGAGTTCCCATTCAGGGAAGTTGCCGGATTTTATGGCATTCCAGAGATCGCGGCGGTGGAAGTCGGGATCGGCACCGTTGATCTTCACAGCCTCGTTCCAGGCAACGGATTGAAGCCCGAGCTTCGGCTTCCAATGGAATTTGACGAAGGTGGATTCGCCTTTGGCGTTGACCAGCCGGAAGGTGTGAACGCCAAACCCTTCCATGAACCGGAAGGACCGCGGAATGGCGCGGTCAGACATTACCCACATGATCATGTGCATGCTTTCGGGCGTGAGGCTGATGAAGTCCCAGAAATTGTCATGCGCGCTCTGGGCCTGTGGAAAGGCGCGGTCCGGTTCCTGTTTGACCGCATGCACCATGTCGGGGAACTTGATCGCGTCCTGGATGAAGAAAACCGGGATGTTATTGCCGACCAGGTCCCAGTTGCCCTCCTGGGTATAGAGTTTGACGGCGAAGCCGCGGACGTCGCGGGCGAGATCGAACGACCCCTTGTTGCCGGCGACGGTGGAGAAACGGACGAAAGCCGGTGTCCTCTCTCCGGGGCGCTGGAAGAGGTCGGCTTTGGTGTAGGCGGCAAGGGACTCGTATGTCTCGAAGAAGCCATGTGCGCCGTAGCCGCGCGCATGCACGACACGCTCCGGAATGCGTTCATGATCGAAATGGAAAATCTTCTCGCGGAAATGAAAGTCGTCGACGAGCAGGGGGCCGCGGGCGCCGACACGTAGCGAGTTCTGGTCGTCCGCGACGGGACCGCCCTGCGCGGTGGTCAAAACAGGCTGTCCGTCTTCGGCGGTCTGATGCAGCTCGCCTCCGTCCCCTCGCGTCAGAACCTGGTCATGGATCGTCGCATCGACGGGTTTCGGCTGAGACGATTTTGATGGCGGCGACTGAGAAGCGGGTTTTTTGGACATCAGGTACTCCGAATAAGATATGTTGGAAACACTGCGCCAACACGGACGCCAGCACGAAGTTCCCGCGCGTTATCGTACAAACGGCCATAGTTCCTTCTACCGACCGAGGCTAATCGACCCTCCGAATGCCCATCGTTTTGGCGGCCGCGTGCGTCGCCGATCCGTCTGCGGAACCTCGCCAACTTCGAGCCGTTGTTGTTGCATGGATAATTCAAAAACCACTGACGCTGGCGGCGACTCCGAGTTGCGCGAACTTGTCGATTTTGAAATCGGCGACATCGTTTCGACTGCACAGGAGCAAGGATTTACCGAGCGGGCGACCCTCAACGCCCTGGCTGCATCGGTCGCGGCACGTTCGTCCGCGTTGGGGGATAAGCCGGATGCCGAAGGTGAGCATCCGCCAGCTGGTCCTCACTCCAAACCAGAGCTGGTGGATCGGGAAAAGACGCCCGGCACCGGAGCGCTTCCCGAGCCCACCGCCGGAGAAGTCGATCCGGGCGTTGGCTAATCTACTTCGCTATTCTTCACGTCCCCCGCCCCCAGGCGCCTCAACAGCTCCGCAGAGATTGATCCATGGATTTCGACCAGTTGCGTAGAATACTCGACGAGCTTGAACCAGGAATGTCGGTAACGCTTCCGAAGGATTGGATCACCTCGGCAGTGCCGGGGGCAGACGAAACCGAACGGGACGTCAACACGATCGAGTTCGTGCTCGAGCACAACTGCACGTGGGAGCGGGACCCCGAGGGGAAGAAGCTGACTTTCGAAAAGCAGGCGCAACCTCGGGATTGAGGGCTATCAGGAGCAGTGTTGCATCAGCCGGATGAGCTGACCCACTTGAATAGCAGATTTCATCTTCGTTGAGCAGTCGAGCAATCTGGCGCTTCGCGTTTTTCCCATTTTTTCCGAGTTGCGACAAAATACCCGCCTCGAAGTGTTCAAAGACTGGTGGGTGGGATATAGGACGCTCGGCAGACCGAGCGCTTATTTACAAGCTTTGCCGCGACGCTATCGATCACCCAGTAACCCCGAAGGGTGCTGCTACGTTGCATTCTCTCGATTTACAGCGCTCGGCCCAAATATAGACGGCGAGGCCCCCCGGTGACGTTGGAACTCTCTGCGATGGGAACACCGAGCCCGGATCGGTGTTTTGTGCAGGAGTGTCCCTGCAAGGTGCTGTAGAATGCGCATCCCCGTTCCGTTGGCCATCGCGGTTGTCGCATTGGCAGCAATCGGCTCAATCATCTGGGTCGCGACGGCGCCGGCAAAACCGTTTGCGAAGGATGATCCGCTGCTGGCCGGCACCGGCGATCCGGCGCGCGGCCGCCTCGTCTTCGCTGCCGGCGATTGTGCATCCTGCCATGCTGCGCCCGGCCAGCAGGATCGCCTCAGGCTTGGTGGAGGCCTAGCGCTCGCCTCGCCCTATGGGACTTTCCGGGTGCCGAACATCTCGTCCGATATGGCGGACGGTATCGGCGCCTGGAACGTGACGGACCTGGCGAATGCGCTGGTCGCCGGCGTCTCGCCGAAGGACCAGCACTATTATCCAGCATTTCCCTATACCAGTTTCACCGGCATGCAGCCGGGCGATATCAAGGATCTGTTTGCCTATCTCCGGACATTGCCGGCCGTGAAGGGCCGTCCGCCGCCGCATGATCTTGCGATGATCTTCAAGATTAGGCGCGGGCTCGGCATCTGGAAGCTCTTGTTTTTCCGCGAGGGCCAGCCCGCCGCGCAGATTGCGAAAGCTGCACCCGACCGAGGACGCTATCTCGTCGAGGCCGTCACCCATTGCGCGGAGTGTCATTCATCGCGCAACAGCTTTGGCGCGATCAAGGCATCGACATTGTTCGCCGGCGGCGTCGACCCGGAGGGCACGGGCTATATCCCGAATATCACCCCCGCTAGGCTCGCCAAATGGTCGGAGCAAGATATTGCCGAGCTGCTGAAGACCGGGAACACGCCGGATCACGGCCGCGTCGGCTCATCGATGGCAGACGTAGTGACGAATACGGCTATGTTGCCTGAGACCGATCGCGAGGCGATCGCCCGCTACGTCAAGGCCCTGCCCTATCGAGAAACACCGAAACCCTGACCGCCTCACTGCGCGTAGAGATAGGCCGCGAGATCGCGCGCCTCGGCTTCGGTTATGCCCGTTGCCGGCATCGCCACATGCGGCGCGAAGGCCTGCGGCGAGACGATCCAGTGGATGAGATTGTCCGGCGTGTTCTCTATGACGCCGGCAATGTAGACGCGCTTCCTGAGGTCTGCGAGAGGCGCTCCCACCTGGCCGTCGGCGCCGGGAATGCCCGGGATGGTGTGGCAGCCGGTGCAGCCATATTTGCGGAACAGTTCTGGCGCCCGGTCGGGATTGCCGCCGGTCGCTGCCTTGGCAACGTCGCGTGTCTGCTGCCTGTCGTTCAGCGCGTCTGCGCCGATGAAGGCGAGGATGACGGCCAATATACCCGCCACCAAGACCAAGCCGCCAAAGTCATGACGAGCGGATGCTTCGGCCATGTAATGCTCCCGTGCCGGACTTGCTGATCCAGAGCGCCAGCAGAACCAAAGCACCGCCGGCATAAATGGTTCCCGCCGGCACCCACATGACGATGCCCGCAAGCTGCTGATCTTCTAGCGGCGTCACGCCCCAATCCGCCGCCATCCTGGTCTGCGCGACATAGAGCACCCGCGGCGCCAGCGCTATCAGCGCGCCGAGAACGCTCGTATGCATCATCGTGACGAACAGATGCCAGGCCGCGATGCCGCGGTCGCTAACCCAGAGCACCGACCACCAGAAGAGAACGGCAGCCAGGAAGAAACTGAGATGCTGCAGCCGATGCAACGTCGTGTTGGTGACCGCGGCGTCGAACAGCAGGGGCACATGCCAGATCCAGATCACCAGCCCGTGCAGCAAGGTCGAGACATTGCCGCGGGTGATGTACCTCCAGACGTCTCGCAATGCCTGGAAAACCCGCAGCACCGAGTGACGGCCGGTTCGCGGCAAAGCCCAGAAGAACGCACCGATGGGTCGAGCGATGACGATCAGCGGCGCCGCCACCGCCATGACGATCTCGTGTTCGATCATATGAACGGTGAAGAGATGTTCGCCGAGCCAGTGCAAGGGCGACACCAGCGCACCGGCCAGCGCCAGCCAGCCGCTCCAGAAGGCGAGCGCATGGCTGAACCGATGCTTGCCGGCACGCATCCGCAGCGAAAGCCGCATGGAACCCAGGTCATAGAGCAGCCCGGTCAGCAACAACGGGACGACGATCCAGGGATCGAAGGTCCAGGCGAGTTGGAGCCCATGCGTCTCGTCGCCATGCGCCGCCGCAGTGCCGGCAAATGCCCCGATCAGCAGGCTCGATGCGATCAACGTTCGCATGCATTCAACAGCAGGCTTGCCGCTCCCTGGTAAGCGAGTGCGAGCGAGAAGACCAAGCCGGACAGCACGCCCATCCATCCGAAGATCTGCAGCCGCGACGGCGTCGCCTCGCGCATCGCATACGAAAGGAGGGGGCTGCCGAGCGTCAGCACGACCGCTATCCAGGCAACGGCCGCGGTCAGGAGCGCATGCTGCGGGCAATCGACATGCGGCAGGATCAGGCCGAGCTGGGTATTCGCTGCCCATAAGAGCGGCGCCCAGATCAGCCCGGCATATCTGGCGAAAGCGCTACTCATAGCCGTGGCAGCCAGTAGAGGCAGGCATAGATCGGGATCCAGGCGATCACGACGAAATTCCAGTACATGGCATTGTCCTGCACGTCGCCGTAGCGGCGCGGATTGTCGGCGTGGCGCGTGAACATCAGGGCGGTCAGCACCAGCGTGTCCGCTAGGTCGGTGAGGATATGGGTGGTGTGCAGGCCGAGCAGCACCCAGGCCACCGAACCATAGGCATTGTCGTCCCACTTGATCCGAAGCGCCGGGAACTCGAAGATGCGCACGATGAGCGGCAGGATGCCGAGCACCGACATGACGACAAGCCCGATCTTCACCCGGCGCAGATCCTGTTTGCGCGCCCAGGCCGCCACCATCACGTTCGGCACGACGCTCACCAGCAACAACACGGTGAGGATCGTGCCCGGCAGCAGATCGGGCGGCGGCGAATTGATGGGCCAATGCGGCGCAATGCTCATCAGGTAGAGATAGATGGCAATCGTCAGCGCAAAGCCGGTTCCCTCGATCAGTATGAAACCGAGCGTGCCCCACCAGGTGAGGCTGGCTGTGCCCAGGCCGTGCATGGGAAGGTGCGACACATCGAGGACGACACGCTGCTTCATGAATCATCCTCCGGATCGCCTTTCGGCCAGAACCAGCCGATCAGCGCGATGGCCACCGGAATTGCGCCCCAGACGACCGCCCAGGGCGAAAAGATCGACCAGATCAGCAGAACCGTGGTGGCGATCGCGGCCCAGAACGGCCAGATCGAGTTTTGCGGCGAGGATTCGCGTGCCTCCGGCAGTCCCTCGACGACGCTGGTCACCAGAAGTTCGCGCTGGTCCACCTGAAGCCCTGCGGCCACCGGCAATTCATCCGGATCGGACCATAGCGGTTCGCGCGCGCTGATGACCGGTATGGAACGGAAATTATAGGGCGGCGGCGGCGAAGAGGTCGCCCATTCGAGCGTCGCAGCGCCCCACGGATTCGCACCCGCCAGTGCTCCATGCCGGGCGCTCCTGACGATGTCGATGAAGAACATCAGGAAACCGAGTGTGAGAATGCCAGAACTCAAGCTGACAAACAGATTGAGCCCGCCCCAGGGCATTTCCGGCTGATAGGTATAGATGCGCCGCGGCATGCCTTCGAGCCCGAGGATATGCATCGGGAAGAAGGTCAGATTGAAGCCGGCGAAGACCAGGCCGAACACCCATCGGCCCAGCCGCTCACTCATCATCCGCCCGGTCATCTTGGGAAACCAGTAGTAGACGGCGCCGAGCAGCGGAAATACCGCGCCGCCGACCAGCACATAGTGGAAATGTGCGACGACGAAGTAGGTGTCGTGCACCTGCGTATCGAGCGGAACCGAGGCGACCATGACGCCGGTCAGGCCACCGATCACGAATGTAAAGACGAATCCGATGACGAACAGCAGCGGCACCTTGAACACGGGCCGCCCGTCCCAGAGTGTTGCGAGCCAGCAGAAGATCTGCACGCCCGCGGGCACGGCGATCGACATGCTCGATGCGGTGAAGAAGCTCGCCCCCAGCCGCGGCAGGCCGGCGACGAACATGTGGTGCACCCAGAGGCCGAAGGCGAGAATGCCGGTGGCGATCAGCGCCATCACCATCGGCAGGTAGCCGAAGACCGGGCGCCTGGCAAACGTGCCGACCAGGGTGGAGACCATGCCGACCGCCGGCAGGAAAATGATATAGACCTCCGGATGGCCGAAGAACCAGAACAGGTGCTGCCAGAGCAGCACATCGCCGCCCTCGGCGGGATTGTAGAAATGCGTGCCCACCAGCCTGTCCATGATCAATGTCGAACTCGAGACCATGATCGCCGGCATGGCCATGATCACCAGGAAGGAGGTCACCAGCATCGACCAGACGAATAGCGGAATGCGGTCGAGCGACATGCCCGGCGCCCGCTGCTTGAACACGGTGACGACGATCTCGACCGAAATCGCCAACGCCGAGACTTCGGTGAAGGTGATCATCTGCGCCCAGATGTCCGCCCGTTTGCCGGTGCCATATTCCGGTCCGGAGAGCGGCACATAGGCGAACCAGCCGACATCGGGTCCGACATCGAGCGCAAACGCGATCCATAGCAGCAAGCCCCCCGCGAGATACATCCAGTAGGAAAAGGCGTTCAGGCGCGGGAATGCGATGTTGCGCGTGCCGACCATCAGCGGCACGAGATAGACACCCATGGCTTCCATGACCGGCACGGCGAACAGGAACATCATGTTCGAGCCATGCATGGTGAAGATCTGGTTGTAGCGGTCCGGACCGATGAAGCGCGCTTCCGGCTGCGCCAGTTGGATGCGCATCGCCACTGCCAGCAGCCCGCCGAGCAGCAGGAAGACGAAGGCGGTGGCGACATAGCGCTGCCCGATGATCTTGTGGTCCACCGTCGAAAGCGCGCCCCAGATCCCCGGCTTCGTCTGCCAGGTTTTGGCTAGCCTGCGTTCGAGCTCGGCATTGTCGAACACGCTGTCCAATTGCGGGGGTTTGCTGTCCTCAGTCATTTGAGGCTCTCCAGGTAAGCGGAGAGCGCTCGCAATTCGTCGCTCGTCAGCGGCACCAATGGCATGTTGTTCCCCGGTTTGAGGGTTTGCGGATCTGCTATCCAGGCGGCGAGCGAGCCGCGCGTCGTCTCGACAAGGCCTGCAGCGATCGTCGTGCGGCTGCCGACATGCGTCAGGTCTGGACCGGTCTTGCCTGCGGCTAACGTCCCGCGGATCGTGTGGCAGGCGGCGCATGGCTTGCTCAGGAACACTGTGTGGCCGGTGCTGGCCTCGGAGTTGATCGAGGCGACAGCCTGCGCGCGCTGCGCCGCTGCCCAACGTTCGTAGTCCGCCGCGGTCTCGGCGATCACCAGCACCGCCATATGGCTGTGCTGCAGGCCGCAGAATTCAGCGCATTGCCCACGATAGACGCCGGGGCGCTCGGCGCGGATCGTCAGGCTGTTGTGCCGGCCGGGCACGAGATCCTGCTTGCCGGCCAGGCTCGGCACCCAGAAGGAATGAATGACGTCCACCCCCTCCAGTTCGAGCCGGACATTCTTTCCGACCGGAATGTGGATCTCGTTGGCGGTTTCGAAAGCGAGCTCTGGGTTCTTGTCGGGATAGATGACCTGCCACCACCATTGCTGGCCGCGCACCCGGATCGTCAATGCGGCGTCACCCATCAAGGCGATCCGATGGGTTGTGAGAAAACTCGTCAGCGTCAGCCCAGAAATGATCACGACCGTGCCGGCCACGGCGGCCAGGACCGCGAACCGCAGCGTTCGCTCCTGGTCTGCACTGCCCGGCTGTCCGCTGCCCCGCCTGCGTAGCAGCGCCCAGACAAGCACGCCGACAACCGCCAGCCAGACAACCGTGCAGACCACGGCGAAGACCAGGATCAGGTGCCTGAGTTCGACCGCCACCGCCCCCTGCACATCGAGCGCCGATTGCGGATTGTCGCAGCCGGCCAGGATCAAGGCAGAGACCAGAGATGCCAACCGCCCGATCCACTTCATGGAGACGGTCCTTGATCGACCTTCGCCCCCGAAGGCCCCGGATCAAACTGGATCACCGCCGGGCCGCGGTTTTCCGAAGGCCGCGTATGCTTGTCGTCATTGCGGCTCGGCGCTGTCGTCTGCACTGAATAGGCGCCGATGGTGCGGACATAGCCGGCAAGCTGCCAGATCTCATCGCTCGTCATCTTGTCGCGGAAAGCCGGCATGCCGTGCGGACGGCCGTCGCGGATGCAGGCGACGACCGACACCATTTCTGGCCCGTAAAGCCACCAGCCGTCGAGGAAGGATGGCCCGATGCCGCCGCGGCCATCGCCATGGCAGGCCGCGCAGCCGAACCAGGAATAAAGCCGCTTGCCCTGGCTGAGATCATAGGAATCGCCCTCATAGGGCTTGCCCAGGGCGAAATAGACTTCGGGGGGCGCGCCGCCGATGCCGTTCGGCATCAGCCGGAATTTGTCCAGCTCCGCCGAGAGCGGTGGTGCCAGCCGGAATTCGCGCTCGCCGCGCAGCCAGCCCATCAGAACCGCAGCCGTCACACAGCAAAGGATCGCCGCAAGCACCAGCGCTCCTATCCGCAGTTTTTCCGCCGCCGACTCCCAGGTCATCTCAAACCACGCTCAACAAATTCAGTCGACAGGAACCTCGCGCGAAGCCGTCACGAAGACAGGCAGCAATTTGTAGGAAGGCGTCTTCGATTTGGCATCGTGAAGGGACAGCGGGAAAAGCGGATTGCATTCGGGGTAATAACCGGCGCAACAGCCTTTCGGTATACCGTATTCGACGATGCGCAGCCCCCTCACCTGGCGGATCGTCTGCGGTTCGATCGCGGTGGTGAGATCAACACTCTGGCCATCGGCAAGACCAAGCGCCGCAATATCTTCCGCGTTCATGAACAACACCTTTCGTGAGCCTTCCACCCCGCGGAAGCGGTCGCTATAGCCGTAAATCGTGGTGTTGAACTGGTCGTTGGAGCGCAGGGTGGCGAGGTGCAGGGCGTCGCGGCCGTGCTCGATTGCGAATTCCGGAAACAACCGCTCCGGCGTGATGAAATTCGCCTTGCCGTTCGGCGTCACCCATTTCCGCTCCCGGGCGGGCAGAGGCCGGGGGATGCCGCCGGGATGGAACATGCGCCCGTTGAAATTCTTGAACGTCTCGGGATAGGTCCGCTCGATGGCGTTGCGGATCTCCGCATAATTCGCCAGCCACGCCTCCCACGGCACTTTTGTCTCGCCGAGCGTCGCCTTGGCAAGGCCGGCGATGATCGCCGGCTCTGAGAGCAGCTCGGGGCTTGCGGGTGCCGTCATGCCGCGCGAGCCGTGAAAATGCCCCACCGAGCTTTCGATCGACACGGCCTGCGGGCCACTTTCCTGCTTGTCGACCTCGATCCGGCCGAGGCAGGGCAGAAGATAGGCGATTTCGTCATGGATCACATGGTTGCGATTGAGCTTGGTCGCCACCTGCACGGTGAGCCGCAGCTTTCGCCAGGCGCTCTCCATGACCTCCGTGTCCGGCACGGCCCGCAAAAAATTTCCGCCCAGGCCGAAGAAGGCGCGTGTTTCGCCGCTGATGATCGCCTGGCAGGTCTCGATTGAGGAATGGCCGGTCCAGCGCGGCGGCTCGAACTGATAAAGCTCTGCGAGCTTGTCGAGCGGCACGAGGCCGGGCTTTTCGGTAATCCCCACCGTCCGCTGTCCCTGGACATTGGAATGACCGCGCACGGCGCAGATAGCGGCGCCCGGTTTGCCGATATTACCGCGCAGAAGTGCCAGATTGGCCACCATATGCACATTGTCGACGCCCATCACATGCTGTGCCAGGCCCATGCCATAGACGAGCAGCACGGCGTCGGACTTGGCATAGATCCACGCCGCCTCGATCATCTGCTCGCGCGTCAGTCCCGAGACACGCTCCAACTCGGACCATTCATGCTGCCGCGCGGCGGCGGCAAAATCCTCGAAGCCCGCCGTGTGCTGCTTGATGAAATCATGGTCGAGCACATGCTTCTTGTCGGCTGCAGCGATTGCGGCGGCAAAGGCGACGGTGCTGGCCTCCGCCGGATTTTTGGGCACGTCATCGTCACCGGACACCTTGCTGGTGCCGGATGCCTTGAGCCAGTCATCGGCCTCGATCAGCGCCTTGCAGACGCCGAACAGAGCCGCGGTGTCGCCGCCATTCCTTACCTGATAATATTCGGAGGAAATCGGCGTTTCCTTGCCCGTTAGCATCTGGCCGGGCGCCTGCGGATTGACGAACCGCTCCAGGCCCCTTTCCCTCAGCATATTGAAGGTGACGATCTTGACGCCGCGCTCGACCGCATCCTGCAGGTCATGAAGCATGCGCGGCGAGGAAGTGCCGACATTCTGGGCGATGTAGAAAATGCAATCCGTGTTCTGGAAGTCGCTGAGGATCGCCGTGCCGACCGACGCGCCGATGCTTTCCGGCAGTCCCACCGATGAACTCTCGTGGCACATGTTGGAACTATCCGGCAGGTTGTTGCTGCCATAGATGCGCGCGAAGAGCTGGTACATGTAGGATGCTTCCAGCGAAGCGCGGCCGGATGTGTAGAAATCCACCTGCTTGGGCGACAGCGCGCGAAGCTCGCGTCCAATCTCCTCGAAGACAGCCTCCCAGGCCACAGGCACATATTTGTCGCTCGCGGCATCCCAACGCATCGGATGCGTCAACCGGCCCTGTTCTTCGAGGTCATGGTCGCGCCAGCCTTCGAGTTCAACCAGGGTGTGGGCCGCGAAGAAGGCGCGGCCGGCGCGGCGGCTTGTCACCTCCCAGGCCGTGGCCTTTGCGCCGTTCTCGCAGAATTCGAGCGGACGGGTTTTGGCGGGCTTGGCCCAGGCGCAACTGACGCACATATAGCCATCGGGCTTGTTCTGGTGGGCGAGCAGCGCGGGGCCTTTAGCCGATACATGTTCGCGCAACAGGATCTGGCTGACGGATTTCGCCGATCCCCAGCCTCCCGCAGGTCCGGAATAAACTTTGATGTGCGGTTTGGTTGGATGGCCTGACATGCTCTGCTCCCGTATTGTGCATTCCTAACGGGGTACGAAACCGCATGTTCCCGCGCCGCTTCCTGCCGTACAGCCAAAGTGGCTGCGCCATTTCACTGCGGTGATGCGAATATTAGAGGGAGGTCGAGAGACCTTCGACGACCGGCCCGAGTGGAATGAGGTCCACGGATGCCCGTCGAAAAACAAGACCGATGATGAAGATCCGCCATGACCAACATGTAACGTGCCGGACGGAATATCGACGAACTCGAGCTTGGATCTTCATCACGCGCAACTTCGTCGGTCAGCTGCAGCGTGTGTTGTCAGAAGCAACATGGCTTTCCTTGGGCCAGCGGTAGGCAATGCAGTCCTCAATCGAGATGAGGACCTCGTCAAGCTGCCAACCGGCCCGCCTAGCGTAGTCAATGATTTCAACGATTTTGTCGTCGATCACATCCCGCAGATCGGGAATCGTCTGGGGGCCTTGGTCGCGGTTTGCCATAGCAAGAGCTCGTTCAATTCAACGCTGTCTAGTAAACGTTTCCGGATTGGGAGCGTTCGTACGCTTAATTGTAAAAGTGGCATACGGTTCCAGCTGGCGGGGGTGGGATCGCAGGTTCGGTCTGAAAGCGTACAGAAGCTCACGAGAGCTGAATGGGAACCGTTAGAGTGGAAAGCAACTATGGTGGTCATCCGGAGTTTGAAATGCCACGCTATTTTTTCCATATGCGCGAAGGCGATGATTTCATTGAGGACTTGGAGGGTATTGATTTACCTGACGCCGCATCCGTTCACGACGAGGCGATCCAGGCCGCACGGGAAATCATGGCGGATCGGATCAGATCAGGCCAAGTGCTGGACGCACAGGAATTCCTGATCTTCGACGAGAACGGCAAGCAGATTTCCCAGTTTCCGTTCAGAGCGGCTTTGCATCTCGAATAGCGATGAGGTTGGTTCACTGGCCGAGCAGAACACGCCGATACTCCGCCTCAGCCAACCCGTAGCATCCCTCGGCGATCTTTTCCAATCGAGGGCGATCCCGCACTGTGATTAGCCCGCGATCAGCGCGGACCAGATGATCGCCCTCCAGAATATGGATCGCGTTTGTAACGCCGGAGCGACGGACCCCTAGCATCAGGGCCAGGAAATCGTGTGTGAGAGCGATCTCGTCACCCTCGATCCTGTCGTGCGCCATGAGAATCCAGCGTGCCAGTCGTTGGTGGATATCGTACCGGCCGTCCGACAGCGTGGTCGCTGCGATCTGGATCATGAAGACGTGCACGAAGCGGAGTATCAGCGATCTGATTTCGACGCTTTTTTCCATCGCTCCATGAAGATCCGAAGCCCGGACACGCAAGGCGTGTCCGCCGATCTCCATAAAAGCTTTATGAGGGCTGCTCGGCACGCCAAGGACGACCGGCAGCCCTGAGCATCCTTCCTTGCCGATGCAGCCGACCTCGATTTTTTCGCCGGCACTGTCCGTTACGATCTCCGAGGAGAGTCCACCCTCAAAGAAATAAACGTGTTCAATCGGTTCGTACGGCTCATGCAGCACCGCGCGCGTTTCGAGATCAACTGGCGTCAGCAATGGATCAATGTGTGAAGCCTGTTCTGCCGACAAAAGGGAGAGCAGTCCGTTGATGTGGTTATACATTGCATTTTCCTCACAGCCAGGCGGCTCGATTGCGGAAGCAAAATCATCCCTCGATTGAGGTAAAACGGTCGATCTCGAAGCCGGTTCAAAAGCGCTCGGTGGTTACGCGAGCAGCGAGCAAGACAGGCTGCACCGAGCGCCGGTAATCTGGGATCTCCATGGAAAAAGAGGACCGCCGGACGGGATGGGAACTCGCCTGCCATTTGGTTGACCACGGGGAGAAATCACAGAAAATCCCATATCTTTCGTGCCGCCATGTCCCGTTGACATGGGCGCTCCAACCAAGCGCCTGCCGTTTTGATGTTCCTAGTCGATCTCTGCTTCAGCATCACTGTACGCTATCGCTCCATGGTAATTCTCTAGGAACACACCGCCTTGAGGACGGTTGAGCTATGCGAGGCCGCTGTTGGTCTCATCGGGTAATTCAAGGAGAAATAGCATGGCAACTCAAGGTGGATCACACGAGCAGCACGTTAAAGCAGGCCAGCAAACCCACAAGAATGCAGGTGCTTCTTCCTCAAGCTCCAATGATGACAAGTCGGGCAACAGTGCGCGCGGCGGCAAGAACGAGCAGCAGTCGAAGGCTGGTGAGCAAAGCCTTAAGAACAGCAAGTGACACTGCCAGATGAAAGGCCCGCCCGACGCGGGTGTTTCACCCTTATCGCAATGTCCCCGTGAAAATATTGTCGAGCGGTTTGAATGGATGACCAAGGTGAGAATTTTATCCGTGCGCGAGCCCACGCGATCTGGCTCCAAGCCGGCATGCCAGTAGGGCGGGATTTGGAAAACTGGCTACAGGCAGAGAGTGAGCTTGCAGCTTTCACTCAGAGCGTAAACGGGTCGAAGCGAAACCGTTGGCATTGGTACAAGCCACGCCGCAAGACAGATCGGCAAGCGACACCAACACGCATCGCCAGAAACTGACGATCGACGCAATCTCGGTTGCTAGACCACGATCAAAAAGAAGCGCGGGGTCATTTGCTCGATTCTAACCAGCAAAGACGCGTCGGCGTCGAACGGCAGCCGCAAGCGATGATGAGGCGCTCTCTCTGACGCGATTCGATCGCAAAGCAACCAACCCAGTCCAAAGGTAAGATCATGATCGACCGGCACAATGCTACCTCTGAACATCATCGTCTCGATACGGAGGCTAACGGATGCAGCGGCGATGGTTCTCCCCGCGATGAAAGCTCGAAAGAAGACGTTTCGTCACTCGACCAGCGCCGCCCGCCGGGTATATCCCCTCGCGATGCAAGGCTTTTGATCAGCGGCTCCCCGATATCAAATCGTGGGTCGGATCTGGCTAGCGCAAGTCGCCGTAGCGGCGGAAGTGCGAACGACCCTCACGGGGGCCATGAGCGGCCCGACAATGAGTTCAGGACTTCTGAGGCAGATCCCGTCCAGGAGCTTGTTCCCGGTGGCCAAGGCGCCGAGCGGCCGCCATATGGCCAGCAACAATTAGAAGAGGGATTGCGGGACACGAAAACTCCGGAGGCCACTCGCATGACGGATGATGTCGCTACAGCCCCCGACCTAGTTGACGACGACACTCGCTCCTCGGCTCTCGAACCGCGGATCGATCCGACCTCGATCGAGGGAATTTATCGTAAAGGAATGGCCGAGGGTGGTGCGGGAGCGAATGCTGGCAACCCCCGATCTCCACAGGGCGTTGAGATCGTTCCATCTTTCTCATTGGCGTATACAGACAGTCAGAAACCCAACCTGCCGGATGCTGTCGATGAAGAGATGACCCGCATCGCGGACGGAGCCGGTATCGGCCAAGAGCCAGTTGAGCGCCGCGCCAACACTATGATTTTTGACAAGCGCGAGGGCAACTTCGTTATCCAGCACGAGGAGCATGGGACTGGCGTTACGTCACAGGACCATACTGCCTCGTAGACGCTCGACGCCGCTGGCGGCAGTGGCACCTGACCCCAGAACCAGATGTACCGTCGTCCTCAAGCGGGCTTGTCGAACAGCGACGACACGGCGTCTCACTCGAAACACTTAGAAGGCAGGATCGTCGATTGCGTCTTTCTGGATCGGCTTTTCCGCCGTAAGGAAATTGCCGACCGGGTGCAGCGACTCAAAATTGTCGCAAGCGACTTTGATAATCACCAGGATCGGCACTGCCATAAGTGCGCCGACAAAGCCCCAGAGCCAGGACCAGAAAGAGATCGAGATGAACACGAACACGGCGTTCAGTTCCAGTCTCCTTCCCAGAAGCATCGGCGTCAGGAACTGGCCCTCCAGAATATGGACCAATAGAATGAAGCCCGGGGCAATCAAAGCGTAAAAAGTGTCGTCGAATGTGGCGATCGATATCGCGCCCACCAAGACGATGGCGACGAGCGCGCCCACATAGGGCAAGTAGTTGAGGACCGCAGACGCCACGCCCCAAACCAGAGCGTTCGGCATCCCGAGCAGCCACATTCCCGAGCCCACGACGATTCCGACGATGATGTTGATCACCGTGATTGTAAAGAGGTAGCGTGATATCTCCGACTGAACGTTGTAGATGACCTTGAGCGCCTTCTTCTTGTCGCTGAGGTTGGGGAACACCTGGATTATCTTCTGGTAAAACAGGGTTCCGGACGCGAGCAGAAAAAGCGAGAGCACGAAGGTCACTGCAAGCGTGGTGCCTACCGAAAGGAGGTTTCCCGCTGCTCGCGAGACTATGCCTGGCTGAGCAACTACCACCTTCTGGGTGGTGGCGTCGTCGACGTTCTCTGAAACCTTGTCAATTTGGGCGGTCGCCTTTATCGCCTTATCGAACATGTGCCGAACTGTGTCGGCCCGTTCGCGCAGTTTGTCGCCGATTTCAGGCGCGTCGCTTATCATTTGAGAAATGGGGCCACTTGTGAAATAGCCAAGGGTTCCGAGGCAAAAGGCCGAGATGACTATGAGAATAGTCGCCCCCACCGCGGACGGTACGCCCCACTTTCCGATGTACCGTACGACCGGGGTGAGTGTCGTCGCCAAGATGAAAGCAAGGAAGACGGGCGTGAGGAAATCCCGGCCGATGTAAAGGCCATAAACCGCCAACATTAGGAATATGCCGACGATGTAGGGATGGGATCGCTTTGCCGGGGTGAGCCGGCGCGACCACCGCTTCTTGACACTATCCCCGGACATGAGTTTCTCCGTATAGCATTACGCGAATTTGCCGCTGCATTTGGCTGCGGGCATTGTCCGGATCGTCGGGCAGGCCTTTTCGTGCCTGAATAGGTTGTTCGCCCTTTGCGACGATCGCGGCACCGCTCCCGCTTTTCTGACCACCCCAGATCGCACCGTAGCTTGCAGCCTCGATTTCCTCGGCGGAAATTACTGTCGGGAGCATTCAGTTGCTGCAGGCAAACCACTCCGGGAGATGCCTTAGCGAGCCACCGCAGAAATACTTGTAGGCGGACGTGCACGCCGTTGAGATTGTGAGTGGCGATCCTCAAGTCGTGGACTCTTCCGAGCGAAAGAATACCTCCCACAATGATGCATTCGCTCAATGCCCATCGACATGAGAAGGTTCCGGATGCACCAGAACTGCGCAAGTCGAACTGTTAATCTTCGGCCGGCCCCCTGATCCGGTGGCTGCACTGAAACCGACATGAACCGGATTGGAGATTGTGGCGGGCCGCGCCCCGCGCGGGAATGCTCGCGCATCAGCTCTTGATTGCCCTGCCACCGGCTGCAAGCAACGCCGCTGTTACAACCCGCCATAACTCAGCACGATCTAATACCTCATATAAGTTCATCCGATCGGGCAAATCAATTAATTCCAGTCCTCGACAGGCTGAACAGAGAATCGCACTCAGCTTCGGTGCTCTGGTTTCACCAGGGCGGCGGCCCGAAGTTGAACCTACTCTCAAAGCGAATCTGAACATCGGTCAAGCACGACGATTGGCGGCGCTCGTCGTGTACCTTATCAATCGAGAACAACGCAAAGCCGGTGCACAGGGGACGTGCGCCGGCTTTTCTTGTTTCACGCTGAATCTTTTGCCCGAAGACGGCGATTGCAGAGCAGTACCTCTCGATGGCCGAGCACGGATAACCGAGCCACTCGCTACCATGGCATCTCATCGTCATGTTTGATCAGCAGCAAGGTCGCCAACATCTTGGCGTTCTTGATTGCATATCCGTCGCGATCGTTATTGAAGTAGATCCAGACGGTTTTGGCCCCGCTGTCGACGATGCGCGCAGCCCAAACAGCCAGCTCAGCCTCGCTGTAGTCATGGCGGTACCACTGGTTGACGCCGTGAAAACGGATGTAGACATCATCAGCAGTCTTGACCAACTCGTCGGGCAGGCGCGGTCCACTGGGCGAGCAGAATATCGCTCCAGCGGCTCGAAACGCGGCGTAGACGTGCTCATTCCACCAGCTCTTGTGGCGGAATTCCACGACATTGCGATGGCGAGGATCCAATTGTCCGAGGATCAGTTCGAGCTTGCGGGGATCATAGCGAACGCTCGGCGGAAGCTGGAACAGGAAACAACCCATTTGAGGCCCGAGCAAATCCGCAATATATCCGAAATCGTCGACAAGTTCCTGCGTTTCTTCAAATCGCCGCACATGCGTGATCAGTTCGCAAACTTTGATCGTATAGACAAAATCCTCGCGAGCCTGGCGCAGCCATGTCCTGACCGTCGCGACGGTCGGCCAGGAATAAAATGGCGCGTTCAGCTCAACCGTGTGGAATTCACGCTGGTATATCGAGAACCACTCATCGCGCGGCACGTCGTCCGGATAGAACTTACCTTTCCAATGCCAATAGTACCAGCCCGAACAGCCTATATTGACCCGGGACGAAGGATGAGCCGCTCGCCCTGGAGGCGTCGCTTCAGACTGGCTTTTCAGCCTCGCAGCATGCATTCGGCTGGCGCGGTCCAAATTAGCCTGCCTCTGAGCTTCGCGTCGCGCAGCCCGCCGCTCGCGTCGCTGCTGAATTTCCTCTGGCGAGCGATCAGGCATGGATGTTTCCGACTATCTTGTGCGTGAGCTGTTAATATCGTTTGCCAACGCGGCCAATTGGCCGCCTTCGCGCACCAATCCAGGCGACTTGTCAACCACAACTTTTCGACGATGGTCGATAGTTAAATCATGATTTCCCCGCCCGTGACGGGTATGACGGCTCCCGTCATATAGCTGCCGTCCTCGGACGCCAGCAGCACGTAGGCGCCAGCCAGTTCGGCGGGCTGACCCGCACGACCGATTAATGTTTTGCTGCCGAACAATGCCGACTTCTCCGAAGGCATCGTGGAGGGAATCAGCGGCGTCCAAATGGGCCCAGGTGCGACAGCATTGACCCGAATGCCTTTATCGGCGAGCATTTCCGCGAGCCCGGCCGTGAAATTCGAAACAGCTCCTTTGGTCGAGGCGTAGGCGAGAAGATGTGACGATGGCTGCCGAGACTGGATCGACGTCGTATTGATGATCGATGCACCCGGTTTCATATGCGGAACCGCAGCTTTCGCAAGAAAGAACGGCGCGTAGATATTTGTCCGAAACGTCTCGTCCCACTCGTCGGCGGTTATGTCGCTAATGGAAGAATACGTCCTTTGAAAGGCCGCGTTGTTGACGAGGATGTCGATCCCGCCCAACTCGGAAACGGCCCGCTTCACGAGAGAAACGCAGTGGTCCTCGGACTTTATGTCACCGGCCACGACAATAGCGCGGCGTCCGGCGGCTTCGACCCACCTTGCAGTTTCACTCGCGTCTTCGTCCTCGTTCAAATACGAGATTAGTACATCAGCACCCTCACGGGCATACGCTATCGCGACTGCGCGTCCAATTCCCGAGTCCGCCCCTGTGATTACGGCAGCTTTGCCCTTGAGTTTGCCACTGCCCTTGTAACTGTCTTCGCCATGATCGGGCACGGGGTCCATGAGCTTGGTTTCGCCCGGGGGAGACTGTTGTTGCTTCGCTTGCGGAGGCATAGGATATTTGTTGTCTGACATGGTTGTTTCCTTCCAATTGATCGTGACAACAACCCCGCGCTCGAGATGTTCCTGCCGGAAGGCCTTTTCCCCTTTGGTAATCTTCAGCCTGCGTGAAGGCTCTGGCCTGATGCCGCTCGGCCGTCCGGTTGGAGTCGAACGCCGTGTTCGTTTATTTCCATCTCATTCTGGTCGTTGCTCTGGGGATTTGTTGGGGCGCTGATGGCTGTCCATATCCTCGTCATCATCAAGGTGGCCTGCGACAACATTCAAGCTTTGAGCCCTGTCGGAGCTTCCTTCCGGGCGACCCGTTCCGTCCCTGATAGGGCCTCGAACGAATTTGCTGGTGATGCCCATCGAGCAGCTCTGGAACCATCCATGCCTGGCCCCGTTTGCAATGCATAAAATCGCAAAGGAGTCTAAGATGAAGACGGTCATTGGACTTGGCCTCGTTGCCATGTTTTCTTTCGCCAGCATCGCTGCTGCGGACGACGTCACGATTATAAAGCGCCATACCGACCCCGACCCTGATACGACGGGGAGCATTGTGCTGAAGCAACGCAATCCTGACGTCGTGGTCAAGAAGAAGGTGATCATCAAGGAAAACGACGACAATCACGGGGTGGTGATCAAGGGCAACGATGACGAAGATTGAATTTCTTCACGTGCGCCGAACGTGTATGGCGAGGGCCTGACTTAGCCATGGCTTCGCAATCGTTTGCGTACCGTGTCGCCGCCAGCTCGCTTAACCGAGGTGACGGCGACCGTACATTGCGTAATGATTTCATGTCGTTCGTCTACATGCGGCCACGCGCTTGATTTGATTTGCATAGCAACGCTAAGTTCATTTAGAGGGCCATCAAGCTTGGGTTTCGACCAATTTGATCGCAGGGCCATCACCCCTAGCCATGAAATGTTTCAAGCGCACGCTGCGACGTACTCAATCAGAGGGAAGCCGAGCGGTGCAAGGCTGACGGCATCCCTGAATGCAATGTTGCTACTCCGAAATGCGTCTCTGCCACTCTCTCAACTGATCACTGTCGGGTGTTGCGCGGCGGTCCCCCCTCACCGGCGACAGGATTAGGGAGCAGTCGGCCCTGAGCGGCCAGCGACTTTGCAAATCCCCGGGCCGCCGGCCGCTTCCTCGGTAAGCGAAATCCTCGCTCGACCAGACCACGGACCATTGGCTGCGGGTCGGCGGGGCGAGCAGCGGATCGGCGAGGCCGGTGATGGTGATGCCGGGCCGAGGTTCACTATGAGCAGCCGCTCGTCTTCGGGCATCCCGACGAAAACGCGCAGCAAGAATGCCTTTTCACCGATTACGCCTGCGTCCCGGCGGCTGCCAGCAATCGGGGCGCACTGAGCGGGCTAAGACTTCGACGGGAATGCAAAGCGACCACGATGGGAAAGGCGCTCAACACGTTGATCTAATAAGAGCTAGATCGTTTTCAAACTGGACTTTGGACAGCGGCATATCCGCCTCAAGGACAAAGCCGCTTGTTTCGTATGAAAAGTCCAGGTCGCCATAGCTGCGGAGGCTGGCAGAAACCAGCTGTGAGCCAAAACCCTTGCGAACCGGTGCCGACACTGCTGGCCCGCCGATTTCCCTCCACGACGACAAAAGGTGGTCGCCATCGTCACGGCGCTCAATCCGCCACCTGATCTCCACATATCCGCTCTCGTTCGACAGCGCTCCGTATTTGCAGGCGTTGGTCAGAAGCTCGTGAAGCACCATGGAGAACGACAGGGCCGCTTCTGGACCGAGCGTCACTTTCGGACCGCCCGTTTTGATGCGGTCACTCGCTTCCAAGCCGATGGCTGCTTTCGCAGCCTCGACGATATTTTCGAGCGTTGCACTGAGCCATTGTTTCTGAAGTAGGATGTCGTGAGCATTGGAATAGGCCGATATACGGGATTGGATTTTTTCACGCGCGTCGTCGAGCGAAGCCGAGTTTCTCATCGATTGTGTCACAATGGATTGGACGACAGAGAGAGTGTTTTTCATACGATGATTGAGTTCGTGCATCATCAATCGCTGACGTTCTGCCTGTTCCCGCTCTCCGGTTCTGTCGCGAAGAATCTTGACGAAGCCGATTACCTTGTCGTCCACGGTTTTCAACGCCATCATCTCGCCAGACGCCCAGAAGCGCGATCCGTCTGCGCGCAAATGCCACCGCTCGTCACTGCCTCGGCCTCGGTGAAGGGCGGCGGTCATCTCTGACTGGGGCACTCCCCGTTCCCGGTCCTCCTCGATAAAGAAAGACGTAGCCGGTTTGCCGATCATTTCTTCGGCCGTCCAGCCCAGCACCTTGTGGGCGCCCTCGTTCCAGCTCGTAACCAGACCATCGAGATCCATCGAAATTATCGCATAGTCGATGGCGCTCTGCACAATAGCTTCGAGGAAGCGTTCCCGCGAAGAAATCCGGTCAGACGGGAGTTCGATTTTCACGGTATTCCTTTCCAGGCAGTGCACATGAGAAGAGCATCGAAGCAGCTTTGTCCGGCTTGCCAGAATGGTCCTCAGCCTCACTTTTTGGACAACGCGTTTAAGCGAGCGACAATATCCGAGAAGCTGTAGGGTTTCGAGAAGAATTCGGCGTCTGGTGGCAACTCTATGTCACCCGGGGCCAAGCGGCCCGAAGCCACGATGATGCCGGCTTGGGGAAACCTCTCAGCGACGGCGCGCGCCAGATCGACACCCGACAATCTGCCAGGCATCTGGATATCGGTGAAAAGGAAATGGATCGTCTGCTCTTTGATTATGCCGATCGCCTCGTCGGCCGAGGCAGCTTGGATGACTTCGAACCCCGCGTCCTCCAGCGCGTCGATAATGGTCAAGCGAATCAACACCTCGTCCTCGACCACAAGCACTCTGCGCATTTCCACTTTCCTCGGGTGACATGCTGTTCACGACCGAAATGAGATCGCTCCGCTTAAGTTCCCGCACGTTCGGCAGTGCGTTGGCAGAGAACATAACGAACCAGCAACGCGCCGAACGCATAGAGTGTTTTGGCAGCGAATGACGATCGTTGCCAGGCAAAGACGGCTAGCAAGAGTTAGCGATTATGTCTCCCTCGGCTTTCCCTATCCACGAAGAGAGCAATCTTCGACTGCGTCTCCTCCATCCCGAAGAGCTTCAGCATGCAGTTGTCAGCAAGATCGACGATGGCGGCCGCGGCTTCAGCGGGCGTCCAATCTGCGGCGATGCTGCATCCATGATATCGTTGAAATGATCTTCCATGGACTCGTAACACTCCAGGAAGCGATCATCGCAATAGCCTTGTAGGCACGGACGGTTCATTTATTTCTCCTGCCGACCCAACGAAGTCAGGAATCACCGGTTCCCTACAGCGGATTGACGCATCCGGGATCACCGTCGAACTTAGACGAATTCACATCTCGCGACACGCGGTGAAATTGCAGTTGACCGTTCAAATTGTGCCCCGCCAACATCGGCTTGAGATCGGCATGCGGCGTTTCTTTGGACAGCCAAGCGTCGTAAAATTCCGGATCGTGGATGTATGCAATGCGGTCATGAAGCTGGTTCGTGGGCGCGACGGCCTGGCCGGTGATGATCGTGCAGCTGTAGACATCCATTGCAATGTTATAGGCTCAGAGACCCGCAAATGCGAACGGCGTCGGGCCGGGCAGAAAGATGAACCATGGGTCTTTGCCGCCATCCTCGCCTTGGTCCACTCGTAATATCCGTCGGCGGGGATCAAACAGCGCTTCGGTTTCTAAGCGTCTTTGAAGGCGCCCGACGTGTCGACTGTTTCGACCTGGGCATTGAACATCGCAGCCTTCGGCATCTCCTTCGCCCAACTCGGCACAAGCCACCAGCGGCCCTCTCTCAGCACCTGCTGACCGTCGGCGTCATGATGGATGAACGGCACCGTTTGCGTCGGCGCGATGTTATAGCGGGCCGGAACGTTCCGGCCGAACCAGGGATCGGTCAACCGATAGGGTCGGATCAATTCCGGCCACGGCAGCATTTCGGTACAGCGCCCGCACATCTCACCCCTGCTTTGTACGCTATCTGACGGTACCGGAACGCTCCGCAGTCGCAAGCGTTAATCAGAGCTGCCAGGCTCGGTTTACCATCTCCCCTCTACGGTATCCGCCCCCGAGCCGTGTACAAGGCCCACCGCGAGCCCCTCTGCGGTGGGCTTTTTCTCTTGCGCTCGCCTTGAATTGCGGATCAGGGGTGTCGACTGAAGCGCAGCACCGCTGCCTCGTGGCAATAGATCAAAAGGTGGTCTCGATCGGTTATGCCCGCGCGATAAGCGCGAAGCACAAACTCCGCAAATTCCTTGTCGTTCGATGTCGTCCGGAGGAACCAGGGCTCACGGACTACCGCATTGAAGACATCTTGCACGACTTCCATCTCCTGAGGCAGCATCACCAGTCCAGTAAACGGCATTTTCAGCCTCCCTCATTTCCTCCTCAGCCAATTCTAATACGTTTCTGGCGCAATGCCAGGATGGCGAAGAGACCCTCCAAGACTCCGAAATCCGCACCGTTGCTGCGAGACGCTGAAGCGCCGCTCGTTTCGCGTCCTGTCCGCGTCCGGCGGCCGGAGCCGCCTGAACTTCCCTTTGACCCTATGCCAGAGCGAATTGAGCCATGCCTGGCTCAGCTCGTCGACAAGCCACCGTCGGGCGACCAATGGTCTTTCGAAATCAAATGGGATGGCTACCGCATGGCGGTGCGTGTCGAGCCGCAGCGAGTCCGGCATCGTAAACTTAATGGGCGAGAGGCAATGGGAGCCCGCTTGCGTCATGACGGTCACACCCGCGCGATTTCAGCCCACAGGTTCATCGCCTCTGAACGCAGTTCGCGATGGTGGCTGGATGAGATGTCGTGGCGGGGGATGTGGAAGAGGTTGGCGATCGGATCATGGATGGAGACGAAGCGCTGTAGATGTCGCTGYGACTTGAASCGTTTCATGATCCGTTCCCGTCGCCGGAATGGCTGGTGGGAGTTCTCCGCTCGATTGTTCAAGCCTTTGTGGTAACGATGTTCGACACCCGGCATGATCTCGCGCTTTGCAGCGTCGTAGGATCGGAGTTTGTCGGTGATCATCACCCGCGGCGGGTGCCTCTGGCTCTTCAACAGCTTGCGCATCAAGCGCTTGGCTGCCTTGGCGTTGCGACGACTTTGGACCAGAACGTCGAGGACGAAACCATCCTGATCGACTGCGCGCCAGAGCCAGTGCTTCTTGCCGCCGATCGCAACGACGGCCTCGTCAAGGTGCCACTTGTCGCCCAGCCGACCGGCGGAGCGGCTGCGGATCTCATTGGCGAAGGCGCGGCCGAATTTCTCTGCCCACAGACGAACCGTCTGATGCGAGACAATGATGCCTCGGGCCGCCAGCATGTCCTCGACCATCCGCAGGCTGAGGGGAAAACGGAAGTAGAGCCACACAGCATGGGCTATGATCTCGGCTGGGAAACGATGGCGGCGGTAAAGCGGGTCACGGTCTGTCATACCCCGTCATCTCACATCGAAATCCACGATCCGTTAAGTTGACGATGCCCCTTGGATGCCTCCTTGCGTGGTGCTGTCCCCCAGTCCTCGTCCATTGGCAGGCCGTATCTCTGTTTACCGATCGTGAACTCCCACAAGTGAGAGACGAACCAGCCCATCACAGCTTGGATGACGTCGTGCAGCACCTTCAGCGTGATCGACGTCGGCACATCGACTTCGCGCCAGATCAGAGGATCGGTATCCCGCAACTCGATACGGATCGTGGCGATTTCGTTGACGCTATCGGACATGGCAATCTTTGGGGACATGGTCATGCGGCCAATCTCGCAGATTGCGTCTTCCAATTCCAGGGTAGCAGTTCCCCGACCCTGGAGACGGGTATGTCGGCGATGCGGCAGAGCACATCGGCCAGCCAGGCCTGAGGGTCGATGTCATTGAGCTTGGCCGTTTATGCCGACCGGCGAACTATGCCGAGCGCCTCTTCTGATGGAGACGGATCACCGCGCGTTGCCGGGCAGTTCGGCTGGGAGCCGATGGTTGACAGTCGGCATAGTTCTCATGCTCAGAGGGCGTTCAGGAATTCCAGAAGCCGGTCGTTCGGTCGAAATCGCTGAGCCTTGGCACGTTCGTACGGCTTCAGCTTTGCGAGTGCGGATTCCTTCAGTTCAAGATGTGCATGAAGATAGGTCAGCGTTGTCCATCGCCTCGTGGCCCAGCCACAGGGCGATGACCGAGCAGTCGACGCCCGCCTGCTGCAACTCCATTGCAGCGGAGTGCCGCAAGACATGAGGCGACACTCGCTTCGAGCGAAGGGAGATGCAGTGCTCGCGCGCATTGGTGACATATTTGTTCAACAGTGCCTGCACGCCGTCGGCGCTGAGCTTGCCACCGTGCATATTCGGAAAGGGAGCCGTTGCGCCTCGCTTTCCGGGTGGTCGCGTCCCTGGGGGAGGTGTAGCTCGGCGGTAGCGAAGCCGCTCGCGAGCGCGCCCACAACAGCGCCGTAGCGAGTGAGCGGCGTAGCGGGCGGTCATCAGTGTTTTCCGGTAGGCTCGGGTTGTTCAAGCTCAAACCTGATGGAAAGACCACCGATGACCGATGACATGATGACCCTTCGCTCGCTTGTTGAGAAGAGTGCTGATACCGATTTATTGCGCGAGATGATCGGCTTTACGGCCGAGAAGCTGATGGAACTGGAGATTGGCGCCAARACGGGTGCTGCTTATGGCGAGAAGAATGCGTTGCGGCTCGCTCAGCGCAATGGCTACCGCGAGCGCGACTGGGAAACGCGGGCTGGAACGGTTGAGCTGCGGATCCCGAAGCTCAGGACCGGCAGCTATTTCCCAAGCTTCCTGGAGCCGCGCCGGATGGCTGAGAAGGCTCTGACCGCAGTGATCCAGGAAGCCTATATCCAGGGTGTGTCAACCCGTTCGGTCGATGACTTGGTCAAGGCGATGGGAATGTCGGGCATTTCCAAGAGCCAGGTCTCCCGGCTATGCGAAGAGATCGACGACAAGGTCAAGGCTTTCCTGGCTCGGCCGATCGAGGGCGATTGGCCATATCTATGGATCGACGGTGCGCCATGCGGCGCGGGAGGTGCTGATGTTTTAGCGTAACCTCTCAAAGCTTGCCGATTTTTGACCGGCGGCTGCGATGCCGCCCGATCTGCAGGAGCAGTGGGTCGAAGGGGGCCGAGAAGCCGGACCGGGCGTCGCCGGTTGGGTTGCATAAGCAGATTGGCCTTAACTGTACCGGACGCGGGCCATCAACCGCGGGCCGGACTACCGCAGTGCCCATGGCGAGACAACGAAGTGGGCGCCAGAAGCCTCGAAACACAGAAATCGCTTCCATCAGCGTGATGGCGTGGAAGCACGAAAGAGCGATCAGAGGCGGTAAGGTTCGTCGATCCTTACTGCCGGGTTCTCGATGAGACCCGAGATGGGACTGGCTCCAATGCCCCACCTCCCGCATTGCACGGGGCAGAGCTCGCCGCCTAACGGCACGAGGTTGGAAATCGGAACATGGGAACTTGGATCGTCTGCCCGGTCGGAAGCCGGGCTCGCTGCGACGGCCAGATAGGGACGATGCCAAGGGCGGAGCTTTCGTAGTAGTCGGAGTGCGGGAAAACCGCACACAGGGCGAAGGGAAGCAGGAAGACGATAGGCYTGCAAAGACGGAGAAGTGATCTGTGGACATGGATCATCGGACCGACAAGGTCTGGGTACTCGGCATTCAAAGCAAACTCTATCAGTGGAGTAAGGCGAATCCCGACGATCAGTGGCGCGACATGTGGGGTTGGTTGACCGACCTCAGAGTGCTGCGTCATGCCTGGCAGCGCGTCGCCTCTAACAAAGGGGGACGCACGGCCGGGGTTGACGGGATGACGGTGGGACGCATCCGGAATAGGGGTGAATATCGCTTCCTGGTCGATCTTCAAGCTGATCTGCGCAGTGGTGCGTATCGGCCAAGTCCGGCCAGACGCAAGTTCATTCCAAAGGCCGGGAAACCGGGGCAATTCCGGCCCTTGGGTATTCCCACCGTCAGAGACCGCGTCGTACAGGGCGCGGTTAAAATCCTTTTGGAGCCGATCTTCGAGGCGCAATTCTGGCATGTCTCTTACGGGTTCCGGCCCGGCAGGAACACCCATGGTGCCTTGGAGTACATTCGTCGGGCAGCCTTGCCGCAGAAGCGTGACAAGGACACCCGACGAAACCGGTTGCCATACCCTTGGGTTATTGAGGGGGACATCAGAGGATGCTTCGACAATATCAATCATCACCACCTTCTCGATCGAATGCGCAAGCGCATTGCCGATCGGCGAGTGGTGAGATTGGTCGGACTATTCCTGAAGGCCGGTGTTCTGGCGGAGGATCAGTTCCTGCGGACAGACGCCGGTACTCCCCAAGGCGGGATAATCTCACCCTTGCTCGCCAACATCGCGCTCAGTGCGATCGAGGAGCGATATGAGAGGTGGGTCTATCATCGCCGGAAGACCCAGTCCCGTCGCAAGAGCAACGGGGTGGCGGCAGCGGCGAGCGCGCGGGACACGGACCGCATAGCAGGACGCTGTGTGTTTCTGCCGGTGCGCTATGCCGATGACTTCGTGGTTCTGGTGTCCGGATCAATGGAGGAGGCCATGGCAGAGAAATCCGCACTCGCCGACTACCTGATCAAAACCACCGGGCTGACATTGTCGCCGGAAAAGACGAAGGTCACGGCCATGACAGCGGGCTTCGAGTTCCTCGGATTCCGTTTCGGTGCACATTGGGACGAACGTTATGGCTACGGTCCTCGCGTCGAAATACCCAACGCAAAGGCCGCGAACCTACGTCATAAAGTCAAGGAACTGACGCAGCGCGACAGCATCTGCGTCAGCCTTGGCGAAAAGCTCCGAAAGGTGAATGCCATCACCAGCGGATGGGCGAATTATTACCGCTACTGTGTGGGCGCTGGCCGCGTATTTGTCGCTCTCGACTGGTACATCGGCCTGCGTCTTTACTGCTGGCTCCGTAAGAAACGCCCAAAAGCGACGCCGAATGAACTGTGGGGCTCGAAACAGCCAAGCAGACGCCGGCCGACGAGACGGGTCTGGAGAGAAGGATCCATCGAGCAACATGTGCTCTGCTGGACACCTGTCGAGCGATATCGTCTTGCGTGGATGGAAGTGCCTGACTTTGCCATGTCTTCTGGAGAGCCGGATGCGTAACGAAAGGCGCACGTCCGGTTCGGCGAGAGGCGATGCGAGACCTGCCGCCGCAATGCGGTAAGGCTTCTTGCGCAAGCTGACCCGTCGTGGTCTCAGCGGCGTCAAGCTCGTCGTCTCCGATGCCCATGAAGGTATCAAAGCGGCTGTCTCCAAGGTCCTCTCGGCCACCTGGCAGCGCTGCCGGGTGCACTTCATGCGCAACGTTCTGGCGCATGCCGGCAAGAGCGGCCGGCGGGTCGTTTCCGCCTTCATTGCCACGGCCTTTGCCCAGGACACGCCGGAAGCCGCAAGTACTCAGTGGCGTAGCGTCGCCGATCAGATCCGGCCGAAAGTGCCAAAGCTCGCAAATCTCATGGACAATGCCGAAGAAGACGTGCTCGCCTACATGACCTTCCCGAAACAGCATTGGACCAAGCTTCACAGCACCAATCCCATCGAACGCCTCAACGGCGAGATCAAGCGCCGCACCGACGTCGTCGGCATCTTCCCCAACGACGATGCCATCGTCAGGCTCGTCGGTGCACTGCTGCTCGAACAGAACGACGAATGGGCTGTTCAGCGATCCCGTTACATGACCCTTGAGACCATCGCACAAATGAGCGATGATCCGTTAATCAGCCTGCCCGCTGCGGCTCGCTGACCCATTCCCGGCTCAGCCGGAAAGCACGGCGATCACAAAGCCGAGCTACACCACTCCCAGAGACGCGATCATCAGTAAAGCGAATTACTACGTCTGCACCATCGATCAGCGTGATTGCAAAGGATCAGATGTTCCAGTTTGAACGGTAGCGGTCTTTGCGCCATAACCATTTCACAATAATTGCGGATCGGCAACAACAGAGCCGGCACCGGGAGACCAGCCGACTCGGGAGTGGTGCCAAAATCGTGGTGGACGTTATGATAGGCCATCGTTCAGGTCGCTGGACTCCAAGAGCTTCGCGACGGTGAAGATGTCCTTGTCGCCCCGGCCACAAAGATTGAGAATTATCAGATCGCCCGCAGGCATCTGCGGCGCTCTCTTGATCACCTCGGCGAGTGCGTGAGACGGCTCCAATGCGGGAATTATGCCTTCCTCCGTAGCCAGGAACTGGAAGGCGCTCAGCGCTTCGGAATCTGTTGCGGATGTGTAGGAGACGCGACCGTTTTCTTTGAGCCAGGCATGTTCTGGACCTACGCCGGGATAATCCAGCCCAGCTGATATAGAGTGCCCCTCGGCAATTTGGCCATCAAAATCTTGAAGCAGGTATGTTCGATTGCCATGCAGGACGCCGGGCATGCCCATGCTCAACGAGGCGCAGTGTTCTGGCGTATCAAGACCTTTACCGGCCGGCTCGACGCCCAGCATCGTCACCTCGCTGTCAGCCAGGAAAGGATGAAACAAGCCCATCGCGTTTGAGCCGCCACCAACAGCTGCCACAAGCAAGTTCGGCAGACGACCCTCATATTCCAGAATTTGGGAGCGTGCTTCCTTGCCGATGACCGATTGAAGCGTCCTGACCATTTCGGGATATGGATGGGGGCCAGCAGCCGTTCCGATGAGGTAATAGGTGTCCTCAATATTGGTGACCCAGTCGCGCAAAGCCTCGTTCATCGCATCCTTGAGAGTTCCATTTCCGGAGGTAACCGGCCTCAGTTCGGCTCCCAGCAGACGCATCCTGAACACGTTCGGTGCCTGGCGCTCGATGTCTTTTGCCCCCATGTAAATGACGCATTGCAGGCCAAATCGTGCCGCGACCGTGGCGGTTGCCACACCATGCTGTCCGGCGCCAGTTTCTGCGATGATCCGTCGCTTACCCATTCTTTGGGCAATAACGATTTGGCCAATGCAATTGTTGATCTTGTGCGATCCGGTGTGGTTCAGCTCGTCCCTTTTGAGATAAATTTTGGGTCCGCCCAATCGCTTTGTAATACGTTCGGCAAAGTAAAGTGGGCTCGGACGTCCAACATAATTCCGCAGCAGGTCGTGATATGTTTGCCAGAAGCCATGATCGTTCTTGGCCGCGTTCCATTCCTCATTCAGGCTGATCAGGAGCGGCATCAATGTTTCCGCTACAAACCGGCCACCGAATTTTCCAAAAAATCCTTGAGCGTCGGGTAGAGTTTTAGTCGACAAGCTATTCATCGGTGGAAGCCCTCGTTTCAACTCTCTTACGCAGCAGGAAAGTTTTGGATGGTACGAAGGGAGAAAGTATCGGCTCTCCGCCCCATTCAATGAATACAGAGCGATTGCTTGATCCAGGCTCATCGATTTCTCGTACCAGAGGTCAATGATCGGAGACCAGGATGACAATCCGTTTCAAACTTCTCAATTATGCCCTTGGCGTGGCATTAATTGCCCTGACCGCCGCTCCAATCGCCGTCATGGCGGAGTCAGAGGTTGCTCATGTAAGAAGCAGTCACTATAGCGGCACTTGGCTCGAGATCGGCAGGCACCCAATGTGGCTGACAGATGGTTGTGTGGCCGGCTACACGACTTATCGACCTGGCTCCCGGGCCGGCGAGATCATGGTCGAGGACGGCTGTCATCAAGGAACGCCGGCGGGCAAATTGAAAACAATAGAGGGCAAGGGCGACCTCCTCGACGTGAAGACGACCCGCGCCAAGCTGCGGGTGCGGTACCCGCTTCTGATTACTTTCAATTACTGGGTACTGTACGAGTCGCCCGCCCACGACTGGTTCATCAGTGCCGACCCGCAGATGAAGAACCTTTGGATCTATTCGCGCAGGGTTCCAACCAAGCAAAAACTGGCGACTATGGTGAAAAAGGCGAAGTCGCTTGGATATGATGTAAGAAAGCTCGAATTCCCCGCACAGTAGCGCGTCGTTTCGCTATTCCTTGTTTGACAATGCGTCGCCAATGCGGCGGAGCACGTGCTCCAGGGCTCCGGCTTGAACGCTTTCCGAGAGTCCAAGCCCGTCAGTTATGTCCGACTTCAAGATTCCTGCAAGCCCATGCATGGTTCCCCAGACGAAGACAGCGTCTCGGTCTATGCGATCGCCGAGAGCGAACTCTCCATATTTGCGCCGCAGCGCCTCGCGGAGTAAGTCGAAGGCGTGGTGGGCGCTGGCTTTCATCTCCGGGTGGTCAATGGCATTCGGCAGCGTCGTCGAAAACATCAAGCGGTATTGCAGCGGGAAGGCCAAAGCATAGCCGATATAGGCGATCCCCATCGCGGCCATATCCGCATCCGCATCGTCCGAATGCAAGCGGGCATCCAGATGGCGCGCGAATTCCTCGAAGCAGCGACGAATAATTTCCGCCAGGAGGTGATCCCTGCTTGGATAGTGTTTGTAAGGCGCGCCATGTGAGACGCCAAGCCGCCGCGCCACATCCCGGAGGCTCAGTCTGTCGACGCCGTGTTCGGCAATGATGGCCATCGCCTCAGTGACGCAATCGTCTGCGAGGTTTCCAGATCGCCTTGATTCAGTTTGCACCATGCCCCGCCATGCTTCTCATGATGCGTCCCATGATAAGCACCCGAACAAAGCGCGGCAAGGCAATCAGCGAGAAGGTTAGAAAACGGCCGACGCGACCGGGCACCGTCAAGCTTCTGCGACCAAGTGCCGTCAGAGTCTGTGCTGCTACCTGCCACGGTTCATCGGCTGCCCCCATCGACATCCCGGCTCTGGACGCAAACCCGGACCGCACTGGTCCGGGGGCGGATACTAGAATATCGACTGCGCTGGACTTCATCTCGATAGTCAGAGCCTCTCCAAGTGCATGAACATATGCCTTTGTCGCTGCATAGGTGGCAGCAAACGGGGCGCCTTGCCGCCCCACGAGTGATCCCATCATGACCACTCCTCCCCCGCCCCTGCCTGCGAAGTGACCGGCAAGGGAATAGGCCAGTTCCGTGACGACACGGCAGTTGAGATCGACCATCCCCAATTCGCTTTCAAGCTGCTGAGACAGAAACCTGCCGGAACTGCCGAACCCGGCCGCGGCAATCAGCAGCCCAGCATTTTCAGCAATTGCTGCGTCGACGACTGCCTGCACCGCACCTGGGACGCTCAGATCCAGGGCCAACGGCATGGCGCGAACCCCGTTCTGCTCGGCAATCAAATCAGCAAGTTCCGCAAGCTTGTCGCGCCTGCGAGCGACGAGGATGAGGGAAAAACCCAGCCGGGCAAGGTGCTCTGCAAAAGCACGACCTATGCCCTCAGAGGCGCCCGTCACGACGGCCACCGGGCCGTATTTTTTGAAACGCTTGTCAATTTGACCGTCGGATATGATCTGCACAGCGTTCTCCCTCGTACAGTAGACACTGTCTACATTAAAAGGTAGACGGTGTCTACTGAATTGGGGCTACGGGAGAGCCAAATGTCAGCAATTGGATTGTGGTGGACCACCGCCTTGATGCTCTTACTGCTTATGGTCCCGACTTTGATCGCGCTCATTATGGATCGGCGCGAACTTGATAGTGATCGCGTGTGGGCAAAGCCGTTGAAATTCCAACTTTCGCTCGCCGTCCATTTCGCAACCCTGGCTTTGCTGGCGCAGGATTTGCCGACGACCGTTATAGAGGATTGGCCATTCTATGGCGGGGCAGTGCTAAGCGTCGTCGCGACTGTTTTCGAAATCCTTTACATTGGCATCCAGGCGGCCAGGCAGCAAAAGTCCCATTTCAACTTCGAGACCCCGCTGACAGCAATGCTCTATGGCCTCATGGCAATTGGAGCGGTGATGATTACTGCTGCCGCAGCTTTGGTGGGTATCTTGCTGCTGTGCTGCGAAACACCTTCAATCGGCTACGGCCTCAAGATCGGAGGGGGCGTGGGTTTGATTGGTGGCACGGCGCTGACATTTGTTACTGCCTTCCGGATGGGTGCCACCATGACCCGCTACAATGGCGAAGAGAAAGCCGGCGCTGCCAGGATGGCTGTCACGGGCTGGTCGCTCAGCGTGGCAGACCGCCGTATTCCCCATTTCCTGGCAACACATATGATGCAGGTGTTGCCGGCTACTGGCCTTATTGTCGATCCGGTACTGCCCCCTCTCCCGTCGGCGTTCGTGGTTTTGCTCTGCGCCGGTGGCTACGCTTTCGTGACGTTGCAGACATTCCGACGCGTGAACCGTGGCCAAGTGATTGCATGGCCAGGCCCATTCGGGAACCTCTTTGGACGGGGCATCATTGAACCGCGGCAATCGAACGCACGTTCCCGGTCATCTGCAAAACGCTGGCGCTCGTAAGACAGCACAAAAGGAAAGAGAAACCGATGTTGAGCCGCGAATTCAACCACGGCCATGCCTCGAACTCAGTTGTGATCGACAAGGCCAGCGCCGACAAATCCCTTCTGATCGTCGAAGACGATAACGTGTTCCTTAAAAGATTGGCTCGCGCCATGACCTGTCGCGGGTTTTCTGTCGAAACGGCCGCGACCCGTGCAGATGCCATCGCCTTGATCCGCAACAGGCCGCCGCTATACGGCATCATCGATCTCAGATTGACCGATGGTAGCGGACTTGACGTGATCGAAGCGGTGCGCATGCGGCGTGACGATAGCCGCCTGCTGATCCTGACGGGCTACGGAAACATTGCCAATGCGGTAACAGCCGTTAAACTCGGCGCCATTGATTATCTTGCAAAGCCCGTGGATACTGATGAAGTCGTTCGAGCCCTAACTGGAGAAGACGATGTCAAGGCCGATCCGCCGGAACACCCGATGTCCGCGGCCCGTGTCCGTTGGGAGTATATCCAGCGGGTGTACGAGCGTTGTGAGCAAAATATTTCGGAAACCGCGCGTCATCTGAATATGCATCGACGAACCCTGCAGCGGATCTTGTCCAAACATGCTCCGAAATAGATGCTATGTGTCCCTGACCGCGCGAAGTGCATTATTTTGAAAGACACCAGGTGAGCCTGGATGGAAGAAGTTGGAACACTATGTCCACGAGCCGCTCTGCCGAGATAAAGATGCTTTTTCTATTTCTCGTTGTCGTTATCGGAGCTGGGCTTGCCATTGGTCTGACCATACGGCCGGGTTCGTGGTACGGTTCGTTGAACAAGCCCTCCTTCAACCCTCCGAACTGGATTTTTGGTCCGACCTGGACTGTACTCTATGTCCTTATTGCGATTGCAGGATGGCGCACCTGGCGGCGTGATCGATTTTCCGGCTGGCCGATGCGGATGTGGGTCGGCCAAATGATATTGAACTGGCTTTGGACGCCTCTTTTCTTTGGCGCCCATCAGATGTTGGCGGGCTTAGCCGTCATCATCTGCCTGCTTTTTGCCGTCGTTGGTTTCATTGCTGTGTCTCGTGACACCCTCGCGCGACTTTGCTTCTTGCCCTATGCGCTCTGGGTCGGCTTCGCCTCACTTCTCAATGCCGCTCTGCTATCGCTCAACGGGTGATGCACAAGATATCAGAGCGGAGGCTGCGGCGGATCTTGTTCATTTTCCCGTTCGGTACTCGTCGGCACGCTTTGCTGCTTTATCCGATCAAGATAGTCATGCGCGGCCCGCGTCGCCTCTGCTGAGTTTTTGAAAGGCCCAGCCAGGAGAATTGCATCGGAGCCTTGCATGATCACGACCGCTTTGGTGACCGCGTCAAAAATGACTTGCGTTTCTTCCTGAACAGAGTGGGTCATCCCGTGCGCTCGTCAAATGAATTCGACCTGCGATACGGATTGCAGCAATTTCCGGATCGGCTGCCTCATACACAATTTCGTATGCGGTCGACAAATCCAGGAAGTGGCGGACCGCGTAAATCGGTCATGACTGTTCTTGGATCTCTCAACTCTGGTTACAAAGCGCTCGTGATCGGAGCGTCCGGCGGCATTGGCAGCGCGCTAGTCGCCTGTTTTGCCGCTGACCCGAGTTGCGCGGCGGTCCTATCTTTGTCGCGGCGAGGTGACAACGGCGTTGACATAACCGACGAGACGACACTCGCCGATGCCGCAATGCGGCTTTCGCAGCAATACGGGCATTTCGAACTGGTTTTCAATGCCACGGGGGCGTTGACGATCGATTCCATCGGCCCCGAAAAGACGATTAAGTCACTCGACGCTTCCGTCATGGCCAGGCAATTTGCGGTGAACGCTATCGGTCCAGCCTTGCTCCTCAAACATTTTTCGCCGCTTTTGCCAAAGAACCGTCGGAGTATTTTCGGATCGCTGTCTGCAAGAGTGGGTTCGATTGGCGACAACAAGCTTGGCGGCTGGATTTCTTACCGGGCGTCTAAGGCCGCGCAGAACCAAATCGTCAGAACAGCGGCCATTGAACTGAGCCGGACGCATCCGTACTCCGTCGTGGTCGCACTGCACCCAGGAAGTGTCGAAACAGCTCTCTCCGAACCTTTCGCCAGGGGGCACGCGCGGATGACTCCGGAGCAATCGGCCTCATATCTCCTGCAGACGCTGGACAGGCTTGTGCCGGAGGATTCCGGTGGTTTCTTCGCCTATGACGCGTCACGGATAGATTGGTGAATCGAAAGTGCAAATATGTCGGCTTGCGGTTCGGCGTGACTGCACCGAAACGAGGCGATTGGACGCTTAGACTACCGATGTAGCTCCGGGTATACAACGCCTCCGTTAGCAATCGATCGTATCTAAACTGCGCAAGACGGTCGGTGTAAAGCCGGCGCGCGCCTCTGGCGAGCTTTCTGTTCTGGATGGTGATCTGCAGTCGCCAGCATTGGGCATTCTTGCGGATCAGCCAACACTCGAACTCCTCTCTCAGTCGCGCCGGCAAGTGCTGCAGTTCGTCGCTGTCGAGCACGAATGCAGCGCCCGTGCCGAACAACCGTAATCCAACGACGTCGATTATCGCGACTTTGCAGTCTCAGGCGGCTGCGTGCATCGACGCCATCACTTGGGGCACAATGGCACAAGGCACGCAGAAACATGGTAACGTAGGCCGTAATGACATTGCGCTGGGTTGGGAAATGCTACTGTCTGAGGGGTTCGTGGAAGATGAAATCGTCGCTTTTGATCGCAACCGTCACGACGGCCGGGTCATCTGCGATCCGACGATGTCCAACAATTGCTATGTTCATTGCAGCTAAGATCAAGACAACGTTTCCAGGAATTCAGCAGCCTGTCGACGCAATTCTTTTCGGGTCACCTCATCCATTCGGTTCCACGTCGCATAGGCCTGCGAAAGACGATGATTTCCCTTGAGTTTGGACTGATTGCGGATGAGGAAATCCCAATAGAGCGCGTTGAAGGGGCATGCGCCCGTGCCTGTACGCTTGTGAGGATCGTAGTGGCAGCCGTCGCAATAGTCCGACATCCGATTGATATAGTTTCCGCTGGCTGCATACGGCTTCGTGCCGACCACGCCACCATCGGCAAACTGGCTCATGCCAATAACGTTGGGCAGTTCGACCCACTCGTAGGCATCGGCATAGACTTCGAGATACCATTCGTGCACGGCTCTTGGATCGATGCCGGCAAGCAGTGCGAAATTGCCGGTAATCATTAAGCGCTGGATGTGATGGGCGTATGCGTGGGCGATCGTTTCGTTCACTACCGTTGCCATGCAATTCATGTTGGTCTGACCCGTCCAATAGAGCGAAGGCAGAGGTCGCGCATTTTCGAAGAAATTGGCGGAAGCGTAGGTCGGCATCCGCAGCCAGTAGATGCCGCGCACATACTCGCGCCAGCCAATGATCTGGCGGATGAAACCTTCCACCGCGGTAAGCGGCGCCCTTCCCTCCAGATATTGCTGCTCCACCGCACGACAGACGAGTAGCGGATCAAGAAAGCCTATGTTGATGTAGAACGACAGCAGAGAGTGGTTCAGAAATGGATCGTCCTTGAGCATAGCATCCTGCGTCGCACCAAAGTTCGGAAGGAACTCATTAAGGAACGTATCAAGGACAAGTTCGGCATCGTGTTGAGTCACCGCGAACTGAAACGATTGAGTGGTGCCGATATTGTTCGGGAAGAGTCGTTCGACGACCGAGATCACCTCTCGTGTGGTTTCGTCCGGTTCGAGCCGATCACGTCTCGGCCGCAGCAAATCCGGGGTCGCCGGCTTTCGGTTTTCTGCGTCGAAATTCCAACGTCCGCCGACTGGCGCACCGCCGTTCATGAGTAGCCCGGTCTTGCGCCGCATCTCCCGATAGAAGTATTCCATCGTCAGAGTCTTGCGACCGCGCGCCCATTGCGCGAATTCGGCGTGCGAACACAGGAAACGATTGTCTGGCAGAATGACAACCTCTGTGCCCGCTCCTTCATCCCACGACGACATATCCTGAAGAACGCGCCATTCTCCCGGCTCAGTGACTCTGACCGCTTCCGGCTCGAGCGCCGCAACGGCACGAGCAAGTTCCCCGCAAAAAGATCCGGCGTTGTCCGGATCGTCGATGCGGATGTAACGCACGCGAAACCCAGACTTTCGCAGTGTCTCTGCGAAATGCCGCATCGCCGAGAAAATAAAGGCAATCTTCTGCTTGTGATGCCGGACATAACTGGCTTCGGCCATTACTTCGCACATCATCACCACGTCACGATCTTTGTCTGCCTCTGCCAGGCTGGATATGCCCAAGGACAGCTGGTCGCCCAGGATGAATAGAAGATAGCGGACCGCACGAGACAATTTGGAGAACCTCAATTCCGAACTAGCATCATGAACCGCGCCTGCTGAGCCGCATCATTCTCGAATAGACCAGTGAAACTTAGTGTCAGCGTTTTCGCTCCCTGCTTACGGATTCCACGCATGACCATGCACATGTGCTCGGCTTCGACCATCACGGCCACACCTTCTGGCCGAACGACATCGTCGAGCGAACGGGTGATCTGGGCCGTCAGCGCCTCCTGCGTCTGCAGCCTCCTGGCGTAGACATCGACCAGTCGGGCGATTTTTGAGAGGCCAAGCACGCGACCTGAAGGCCAATAGGCTACATGCGCTTTGCCGAAAAACGGCACCATGTGGTGCTCGCAGTGGGAGAAAAATGGGATATCCTTGACAACGATGAGATCGTTATAGCCTGCCACCTCTTCGAATGTGCGCGACAATATGTCTTCCGGCGTCTGCTCGTAACCACCGAAGAGTTCACCATAGGCCTTGGCTATGCGGGCGGGCGTGTCGCGGAGCCCTTCCCTTTGGGGATCTTCACCTGCCCACCGCAGTAGCGTGCACACCGCTTCCTCTGCCTCACGTCGGGACGGTCGGCCCTCGTGGTTCGGATCGATCTTGTTCTCTGCGTAGGCATCCATGTCGACCAACTCCATTTCGAACGCGCTGGTACGTGGCGGAAGCGGGAGTGGATCAAAGAATTCGCCGCCCAATGATCCAGCCGCGATCTTTTGCGTAAGGGGTGCATGACATGCGCGATGCCGCTCCAGAACGGTTCAGACAAGCGATCGGAACCTTGTGTTCCGAAAGGGCGAGCACGCGTTGCAGACGGAGTACGCAGCAGCGTGACTGGGGAGCAACCTGGACTTGACCCGGAGACCATCAATCAACTGATGGCCCGTATCGCCACACATCGTGATATTGATGCTTTCGAGAGCCTTTACCGCTACTTCCGTCCCAAGGTCCGCTCCTACATGCTAAAGGTGACGAAGGACGTCGCAGCCGCCGATGAACTCACCCAGGAAGCGTTGGCAACCGTCTGGATGAAGGCAGCTCAGTTCAAACCGGATCTGGGTCAAGCATCGACCTGGATTTTCACTATCGCACGCAATTTGCGGATCGATGCGTTACGTCGAGGACCGCGGCCGGACTTTGATGATGAGGATCCGATGCTCGCCCCCGAACCGATCGAGCCGGCCGACGTGGGATACCAACGCGTTCAGGAAGCCGAGCAAGTCAGAAACGCCATCAAACACTTGAAGCCTGAGCAGATACAAGTGCTGGAAATGTCGTACTTCGAAGACATGACGCACTCAGCGATTGCGGAGACATTGAACATTCCGCTTGGCACGGTCAAATCAAGGATACGAATGGCATGCGAAAGACTGCGACTGTCTCTCGGGGTCACGATATGACGATTACACATCACCTCGACGATGAATTTTTGATGCGCTATTCAGCTGGCACCCTTTCCGAGGGCTGGAGCATCGGCGTCGCCACGCATTTGACAATGTGCCGGTCCTGCCGCAGCAGGCTGCGAATCTACGATAGTATCGGTGGGTACTTGCTCGACCGGGAGAGTGCCGATCTGAGAGCAGACGATGGCTGGACGGCAATCAAGCAACGAATTCACGCCGGCGAGATGGAAAACGTGGTGCCTCTTCGTATGGACCGGGAGCATGGAGATCCTTTGCTGCCACACCCGCTCTCTTCTTACGTTCGGGAGCAAGGCGGGTTGAGATGGCGGAGTTTGGGGCGCGGACCGTCGCAGATGATCATCCCGACGAACGATCCGACAACGACAGTCAGACTGCTCAAAGTGCCTGCAGGTCAGCCGGTGCCCGAGCACAGTCATGGAGGGACCGAATTCACACTCATTCTCGATGGGAGTTTCACCGATGAGGTCTCGACATTTCGCCGGGGCGACGTCGAACTCGCTGACGGCAGCCTGATGCATACGCCGAGCGCGCATTCTGAAATGGATTGCATATGCCTCGCCGTCACCGATGCGCCGCTCAGATTCAAAAGTCGTCTCTTGCGCCTTCTACAGCCGATGTTGGGGATCTGATTACCATTTTCATCGCCGACGGCCGCCGGCGCTGTCCGCCAAGGAATGTCTTGAACCCCGGCCGGAGACGGCCCTGCCCAACCTTTCAGTTAAGCGGCACGGTGATATGATCGAAAACTCATGCATGACAACCCATTCGTCGAGCATGAATGCCAGATCCGGCTGCACTCCCACAAGGCCTAGACTTTCGGCTTCGCATGCCGGCACCCCCGAAGCCTACGCCTGCGGCGTCGAGGGAAGTGACGCGACATCGTTGTCAGTGCGGCAGACGACACTCTCCTGCATCGACAAACCCACGGCCGCCTTTCGAATTGCGTCACCTTAGTTATCGCCGATGAAGCGGGACATGGGTTGTGGAGATGCAAAACTTTCGGCATTCTTAGACATTAGACGCAAATTCCTCAGCAATCTAGCCGTTCAAGCGGTTGAGACAACGCCATCTCCCTCACGCAATAGATGCTTACTTCACGCTGGAGCCGAAGAAATCTACTAAATCCTGCTTATGGCGTTTGTCCCCGTCGCAATTGATTCCGGCATGGGCGCAATCGCCATAGTTGCTTTTTGTCGACGACACAGTCGCAGGGGACCGAACGTCGTTCGCAGAGGCGCTGGTCTTGTCGTTCCGGTCCTGCCTGGCAAACAGATCGTAAACCCGTTTGTCGCCGTCCTTGCTCATCGCCAGCGCGTCTGCCTCGATCGAGTCGACATGCCATTCATCGAAGACGTCACCAACGCCGAGGGAATGCAGGATCCCGTCGCTATTGTCCTTTATTCGGGCGGTCGTGCCTTCGGGGGTCACGCTGATCCCGAGCAGCCTGATGGAGAAGGTGTCCGCCGGTTGCGGCGTGGTCGCCTTCTCATCGTCGTGCTGATCTTGTGCCGCCCGCCGGTCGGGCGAAAACAGTGGGCGCTCGATGAACGACTTGAACGATGCAGGGTCGAGTTTCGAAAGCGGATTGAGCGCGATCGCGGATCGCAAAGTTTCGCTTGCAGCGGCATGCAAGGCTGCGAGCGTGCAGGCTACGGATAGCAGGGTGGTGAGGGCGCGCCAAAACCTCATGCCGGTTTGACCTTCCATCTGCCCTTCACGGCAAGATCGATCCGTAGCATTACGGCTTTCGCTTTGTCGCCATCGCTGGCGTTCAAGCGACGCATCGAGAGAGTATCCACATCGAGCAGCGGAACACCGGTCTCGATACGATAGAGGAGCTGAAGCAGGCCGCCATTGTCGATATCCAATGTCGCCTTTATCTCCACGATATCGGCCCTATCCGGATTGTCGCTGTCCGTCGGGTCGACCGTCGAGGTTTCGATCAGGTGCCCTGATGAGGCCGATGTCGCATCCACGAGGAGCTGTTGAAGATTGGCGCTGGCAAGCGACCGTGATGCCCCCTCGATATAGATGGCGGAACGGTTCTGCGGTTTGTCTCGCTTCGCCGCGGCGGCCAGACGTCCCGCAAGCGCAGTGATCTGGATCTTCTTTGCCGCAGCGTCGAATCCGGCATCTGCAGCATCGAGAAAATTGAGAACGCCGAGCCCGGTCAGAATGACGGGAAGACCGATGAAGACGAGAACCGCCGACAGCCGCAATAAGGATCCGCTTTGCACTGTTGTCGTCATTGTGATGTCTCGCTCGGGACAGGAAGCGCGCCGGTGATGTCAAACCGGTCCCTGCCGTCGGCCTCACGTGTCACCGGGGCAGAGAACCGGGCGTCGGACAGACCAGCTTTCGACTGCAGGATTTCGATCAAGGAGGACGCCTCGGTCGACGTGCCGGCAATCCGGACGCTACCCGGCTGGATATCCATCTCGTCGAGATAGGTATTGTCCGGCAAAGCGGCGGCCAGGCGATCAATGAGTGAAAGCTTGGTATCGTCGGCTTGCTTTTGCTGGATCAGTGTCAGGTCGCGTTGGCGTTCCGCCGAATTGCCTTCCCCTTCGACCATCTTCTGGCGTATCTGCGCCAGTCTCGCATCCAGGTCGGCGAGCTGTCGATCGCTGTCGAAAAGCACAAACACCGACGCGCCATAGACCAATCCGGAAAGCAGCAGCGCTGTTGCAGCAATGATGCCGACAAACCGACGCTGGGCGTTCCGGCTGGTGTCGTTTCCACCCCTGAACAGATCAATCCTGAGTGGACGCTCGGCCGGCTCCTCGGCCGATCCCATCCGTGATGGCGCCAGGCCGAGGGCGGCGAGCTGCCCGACCGATTTTGCCGCGACATCCCTTGGCGTGGCCGTGAACGACACTTCGAATTGTCCGTCGGCACCGGGCTTCGCAGACACCACATAGCCGTAGAAAACCTTTTCCGGCTTCCAAGGTGTGAGCCGATCGAGGCGGTTCTCGATGATCTGTTCGAGATAGTCCAAACCGCTCATCGGCACTTTTATTGCCGTCGACGTCGTGAGATCGGCGGGTAGACGCAATTCCAGGTCTGCGCCCTTGATCGACATCTGCCGACGGGCGCGTTCATCTATTGCCGCGCTGTTGCCGACCAGCGTCAATCGGCTGGCATCGGCGCGATAGAAATCGATTTCGCCCGACTGCGACTGCAATGCGATCCAGCGCCTGCGGCGCAGAAGTCGGGCGGTGACCGGTTCGACCGTATCGGCGAAAGCGGCAAGCAGGTTCGAAAAAACGCGCAGGAACGTCGAGTGCCGCCCAGGTTTCGCCGGCCCGCCGGCCGATTTGGGACGATCGGCCTGAGGGCCGCTGCCAGGCGGCGCCGAGGCCACGAAGGACTTGCTGTTCAACTCCATGGTCAACCTGTCGCTCGCAGGATTTCCTCGATCGTCGTCAGTCCCTTGGCGCATTTCTGCAGGCCGTCTTCGATCATCAGGGTCATGCCCGACCCACGCGCCATGTCGGCGATGACCTGGGTGTCCGGCTGCTGGCGGATGCGTCCTCTGAGGCTCTCGTCGACGCGCATGACCTCGAAAATGCCGATCCGGCCGCGATAGCCCGAATTGCCGCAAGCCTCGCAGCCAACCGCGGCATGGAAGTGAGCGCTGGCATCCACCGCAATGCCCCTCGCCTCGGCGAGAGCATGCGCCCGACCGGCCGCTTCCCCGTCCGGCGACCTGCAGCGCTCACAGAGCCGACGCACTAGCCTTTGCCCGAGCACGCCGCGCAGGCTCGACGCCAGCAGATAGGGTTCGACACCCATGTCGACCAGGCGGACGACGGCGTCACTGGCCGAATTCGTGTGCAGCGTGGTCAGCACCAGATGCCCCGTCAACGCGGCCTGGACGCCGATGCTGGCCGTTTCCCGGTCGCGCATTTCGCCGACCATGATGATGTCGGGGTCGTGCCGGAGAAACGAGCGCAAGGCTGTTGCAAAGGTAAGGCCGATCGACGGCTTGACCTGCGTCTGGTGGATGCCGGCGATCTGGTATTCGATCGGGTCTTCCACTGTGACGATTTTTCGGCCGGGATCGTTGAGTAGCGAAATTGCCGTCGCCAAAGTCGTGGTCTTGCCGCTGCCGGTCGGACCGGTGACGACGACGATGCCATGCGGCTCGGCCAGCAGCCCTTCGAAACTTTTCTGGTCCCTCGGCGTCATGCCGATGCGGCCGAATTCGAGCAGCCGCGTGTCGCGCAGAAGGATTCGGACGACCGCCGTCTCGCCATGCATGGTCGGCATGATCGCAACACGCAGATCGGCTTCGGCATTGCCGATGCGCAGATTGGCACGGCCATCCTGAGGCAGGCGTCGGTCGGCGATATCCAGCCCGGCCAGGATTTTCAAACGTGAAATGACGGCGGGCGCGAGGTTCAGCGGCAGGCGCTGGTCGCGCCGCAAATATCCGTCGACTCTGAGGCGCACGCGCAACTGATCCCGCTCGGTTTCGAGGTGAATGTCGGTTGCGCCGACGCCGACTGCCCGTTCCAGGATCTCGTCGATGATACGCACCACCGGCGCGCCACGCGCCAGATCCTGCATCGATTGCGCGGTCTCGGCGAGCGCATCTTCGGGCGCGGGTTCGATCGCTCCGACGGCGAACGCGTGATTTTCACGCTCCGCAATGCGCTCGAAAAGCAGGTCGATTTCTTCGAACGAAATGACTTTCACGATCGGAGCGGTGCCGAGCGCCAGTTGAAGCGCCTGGATCACGCCTTCGCGGCCCGGATCTGCGATTGCGACGGCAACAGTGCCGCGGTCCTCGAACGGATAGACAAACTGCTCGCGCAGATAGCGTTGGGACAGATCCCCGACGAGCGGCGGAAGCCTGGATATTTCGTCGAAACTTGTTCGTGGGATGGCGTGAAATTCAGCCAGCGCGTCAGCGATCTCCTTTGCCGTCGCGACGCCGGCGCGCCACAATTCCTCCGCTGTCGACGAGGCTGTTTGAGCGGGCGCACGCCCGTTATTGGCCGGCTGCGTGGTGCCGCGGCTCGTCAGATAGTCAAGAAACGTTATCTGGCCGTCGGGCTGAGCCACTTGAGCGTCCATGAACCCGTTTTCTCCCCTCATCGCATGATGCGGCTTGTCGGCTTTCATTGATAAAGCAGCGGGACATTGCGCCGCTGGCAAATATTGTCCATCGGCGCCCCTGACCTCAGAGCACGAAAGGCGGCCAGCACGTGCCGGCCGCCTCGATGAGCGAAATGTGTGCCTGATCAGCTCACGGCGCCATTCAAGCCCTTGGGGAAGAAGCTTGCATTGCTGGCGCTGTCGCCGAGATAGACGATGTTGAGCACCTGCTGCGGCGTGCGGCTGAAGGCAATGCCGTTGGCGTCCGTCGGGACGATATTGACCTTGCTCTTGGTGCCGATACCCTGGTCGAGATCCGACTTGCCATCGAGGGAATCGCGCGCGTTGGAGATGGCCAAGGCTTCCTTGTAGAAGCCGCCGCCAGCGAGCAGGGTGCGGATTTCGCCTGCATGATAGGCCTCGACGGCCAGGATGCCTGCGGCTGCTTCCAGATAGTCCTTGTTCGAAATGAACCGGGCGGCGCCCTTATAGGCCGTCACGCCGACGTCTTCGAAGATGAAGGCGGCAAGCAGGAAGTTGTTCTGGTTGGCAAAGGCGTCGAAATCGGCCTTCGGTCCGATCAGGCCAGCTGCACGCGCCGCGGCGGTGAAGCTCGTCTTCAGGTTGATGGCTGGACGAGCAACTGCAGACTTGCCGAGAGCAGAGCGCAGGAACTTTACATGCGCCTCTTCGTCGCCGGCGATCTCCTCGGCGAATTGCTGACCGATCTTGGTATCGAAATTGACCTTGCTGCCGCCGGTGACCCCACCCAGCTTGCCCTTGCCATCGATGTCGCCGTTGGAAAGCCCGTTTCCGGTTGTCGCACGGAGATAGAATTCCGCCTCGAGATATTCGAGGTTCAGCGCGAAATTCAGGATCGTCGGATCGTCGATGGTAGCAGCTTCAGCTTCGGACGCGTGACCGACCAGTTTCAGCGTTGCCGCACCGGCGGCAAGCAAGCCAGCCGTTTTCAGGAAGGCGCGACGGCCTGCCTCAAGGTCAATCTTTGCGACGCTCGTCGAGTTCTCATGCGTTTCGTTAGTCATGGTACCTCCCCCTTGGGGTTTGAGTAACTAAGCTGCAGATCGGAGCAAACCAATGTTCACCTGCAAAGTAATACCTCCGATCAATTCGAAGTATTTTTAAGCAAAGCGAACACATTACGCAAAATCATCGACTTTGCGAGGCGATTGTACTGAAATCTACGAAGGTTTACCTCCACGGATAACCGACGAGAGCCATTACGAGATTGAATGATAAAAGTTTCGCCATGCCGAGAAATAAATGATCACGATTTTGTGATGCCATGAACAATTTTCACCGCTTCGAGATTTTCTTACTTTTTCGATGGTAAATTAGCATTTTTATTGGGATAAACTGATCCGACTCCGTCGCCCTTGCGTAGGCAATAATCGCGTAGCGCGTGCTGCGGAGGAGCAATTATTAAAGTGCGTATAATCCTTCAAATTTGTCGTGCCGCCCTGTTGCCTGCTTGTGTGCTGCTCGCGGCATGCCAGGGCAATAATGCAGATCCGGGCAAGAACTCGGTTTTCGCAAACGGCCTTTTCAGCGATCTGACACCCAAGGATCCGAACAGGTCGCGGGGACCGAACAGTTTCTCGACCGGTCAATTGCGGCCCGGCAATAAGCGGCTGACGCAGGACTACCCGGCGGAATTCGGCCTGACGCCGGTGGACACGACCGATGCTTCCACCGCCGGCCAGTACACGCTGAACTTCGAAAATACCGATATCAAGGAAGTCGCGCATGCGATCCTCAATGACGCGCTGCATGTCAACTACACGATCAGTGGCGACGTCTCCGGCCCGGTCACCATTTCGTCGGCCCGCCCCGTCAGCCGCGACGCGCTTCTGTCCGCCCTCGAGGCGTCGCTTTCCTCGTTCAACTTTTCGTTGGTGAAATCCGGCGACAGCTATCGCATCACCGCCAATGGAATGTCGGTGGGCACGCTCGATCGCGGGCGCATCACGACGCCAGGCTATGGCGTTTCGATCATCCCGCTGAAATTCGTGCAGGCCTCGACGATGTCGGATCTCATCTCCGGCTTCGTCGCCCAGGCGGAAGGGCTGAAAGTCAACATTGCCGGCAATATGATCATCGTGCGCGGTTCCGGTCCGCAACGCGCCCAGGTCGTCGATGCCGTGTCATCCTTCGACGCGGATTTCATGCAGAACCAGCGAGTGTCGATCTTCCGCCTCGTGCAGGCCAAGCCGGAGGATGTTGTTCCCGAACTTGAGCGCATCTTCAACGTCAAGGGTGAAAACGGCCTGATCCAGTTCCAGCCGATGAGCCGCATCCGCGGCGTGATGGCCATTTCGAAGAATCCAGCCTTGATCCGACGCGCCGAAACCTGGGCACGGCGCCTGGACCAGGAAGATCCCGATACGAACCAGAACGTTGTCATCTACAAGGCGAAGTACCGCAAATCCGATGAATTGGCGCGCGTGCTGACCACGCTCTTCACCACGGCTGCTGCAACGACCACCCCGACGACGTCGACCACGCCCACCAACGCTGCCGCATCCAGTACGCCGACCTTCAACACGCCGACGAACGGGCAGACGCCGCAGAGCACCACCACATCGCAGAACACCCAGTCAACGTCGCAGACCACCACAGCGAGCAATCCGGCGGATCGCATTGCCTCCGCCTTCAGCGACAGCACGACGCCGACAACCGAGCTTTCGACCGGGCCGAATGTCGTTGATCTGACTTCCGGTGCGACCTCGGCACAGCAATTGCGGATAAGTTCGGACCCGACAAACAACTCCGTGGTGATTTACGGCGATTCAGAACTGGCCGCCCAGGCGCTGGCCACGCTGAAAAAGCTCGATGCTACGCCCACCCAGGTTTCGGTCAATGTGACGATCGCCGAGGTCCGGCTCAACAACGAGCTGAAATATGGCGTGCAATATTTCCTCAAGAGCCGCGACCTAGGCCTGGGCCGCAACCGAGGCTCTCTCAGCCTGATCAACCAGGCAAGCAACGCCATCAGCAAGGATACGCCCGGCCTGAACTTCGTCGCCGGGGCCGACGCCAATCCGGATGTGATCATTTCCGCCCTCAACACGTTGACGGATGTCGAGGTCCTCTCGGCGCCGACGCTTGTCGTGCTGGAAAACCAGACGGCTACCCTGCAGGTCGGCGACGAAGTGCCGATCACCACACAGCAGTCGCAGAGCACGGAAAGCGGCACCGCGCCGCTGATCAACTCGGTCGAATTCAAAGACACCGGCATCATCCTCAACGTGACGCCGCGGATCGGGCAGAACGATGCGGTCACCATGGACATCGATCAGGAGATTTCCAACGTCGTCAGCGGCTCCAACACGCTGACGCCGACGATTTCCAAGCGCAGCATCAAGACCCAGATTTCCGTCAACAACCAACAGACCGTGCTTCTCGGCGGATTGATCAGCGCCACGACGGACAACTCCAAGAGCGGCGTGCCCGGGCTGATGCGTATTCCGGTCGTCGGCGATCTCTTCTCGTCCACGTCCAAAACCAAGGGGCGAACCGAACTGATCATCATGATCCGGCCGGTGGTCATTCGCGATGCACAGGACGCGGCGGACGTGGCGGAAAATCTGCGGTCGCAGATGTCGGTGATCAGGCACCGGAGCATGGATCAAAAATGAGCAAGGTGTTCAGCCATGTCGAACTCGGTGCGATGTTCGGGAGCCTGGTGCTCGCGAGCTTCGCGTCGCTCGACGGCTCGCTGCACGACTTTGCCAATCCGCTCCTGTCGGCGATGGCCCTGATCATGGTTGTCTGGATCGCCGGCCACGATTTCAAGGATTTCACCATCCCGGATGGTCCTCTGGTTTGCCTCGCCATGGTTGGGATCGCGGTCCGGTTGACCGGCCGGGGTGAAAGCCTCGGCTGGACGGCATTATTGATCCTGGTCGATGGCCTGGCCTGTGGCGGCGCCTTCTGGCTGGTGCGGGAAGGATTTTTCCGCTTGCGCGGCTATGACGGGCTCGGCTTCGGCGATGTGAAGCTTGCCGCCGCCGGCGGTATCTTCGTCGGTTCCCTCGGACTGGCCTGGTCGGTCTTCCTTGCCAGCGCCGTGGGACTGCTCTGCGCATTGGTCTTCATGCTCGTCCTGCCGCGACAGCGCCTCGACAAGCTGCCATTCGGCGCCTTGCTGGCGCCGGCTCTTTGGCTGGTGTCGTTTTTCGATTTGAGGCTTGCCTTGTGACCCGCCACGCAAACCTTCAAACCGATCTCATTGCGCAAGCACCCGCGAGACGGGAGCCCGTCGAATGACGCTCTTCGAGTATCGCGCCATCAATGCCAGCGGCAAGATGTTTGTCGGCACGATGGAAGCCGAGACACCCGCCGATGTCAGCTCCCAGCTCGACCGCGCCGGGATCACCACGATATCGATGCGCGAGAAGACCGGCCGTGACGAAGGAACATGGCGCGACTGGCTGACCATCGACCCGGGCTCCGAGGAGATCACCGGTTTCACCGTCGATCTGGCGATGCTGCTCAAAGGCGGCGTCGCGCTCGACGAAGCGCTGGTCATCCTGACCCAGATGGAGACGCGCCGCTGGCTGGTCAAACTCATCCGGGACATTCATGTCGACCTTTCGAGCGGAAAAAGCCTTTCAAAAGTCCTGGCCAAGCATCCGAAGCTGTTTTCGCCGCTTTACATCAAGATGGTCGAGGTGGCGGAAATATCTGGGCGGCTGGAGCCAGCCCTGACCAGCATTGCCCAGGAACGGCAAAGGACCGAGCGGCTGCGCAAGCGGCTGATCTCGGCGATCGCCTATCCCGGCTTCCTGACGGTCGCGGCCTTCGGCGTCCTCGCCTTCGTATTGCTCTATATCATCCCGCAATTCGAAGGCGCGATCGCGGGCTTTCGCAGCAAGATCAGCCCCTCGGCGCTGTTCGTCTTCCAGCTGTCCGAATGGCTGCGCGGCAATGTCGACAATGTGCTGATCGGCATCGCCGTCGTGCTGGTCGTCTTCGTCGCGATAAAGCGCTTCGGGCAGAAACGCTCGGTCTGGATAAACATCCTGACTGTCCTGCCGTTCACCTCGCGCGTTGTGTCCTACCACATGACGCTGAGTTTCTGCCGCACCCTGGAAATACTGCTCGCCAACGGTGTCGACATCTCGACCTCGCTGCGCCTCATCCGCGGCATCGTCAACACGCCCAAGGCCGGTGCGAAAATCGATGCGGTCATCGCCGACGTCCGCGGCGGCAAGCGCCTGTCGCAATCGCTGGCGAGCCAGACCCTGCTGCCCGGTCACGTCGTCCAGATGCTGCGCGTCGGTGAGGAAGCCGGCAATCTTGGCGACAGCGCCGGCAGGATCGCCGGTTTCTATGAAGGCAAGCTCGATACGGCCCTGGGGCGGCTGACCGCGATCCTTGGGCCCGTGATGATGATGGGCGTCAGTGTCCTGATCGGCTGGCTGATCCTGTCGATCATGAGCGCCCTGCTCAGTATCAACGATGTTCTGGCGTGACGGAGAAGACGATGACTGCATCGACCCGATTGATACGAGCGCCCGGACGCGGGCTGCGTGACCGGCATAGCGGATTCACCCTGGTGGAATTGCTCGTCGTGCTTGTCATTCTCGGCCTGATCATGGCGCTCGTCGGTCCGCGCGTTCTGGGCTATCTCTCCAGTTCGCGCACCAAGGCGGCGTCGCTGCAGCTCAGCTCGTTCAAATCCTCGCTCGATCTCTACTATATCGATGTCGGCCGCTATCCGTCGAAGAGCGAGGGGCTGAAGGCGCTGGTGGACAAGCCGCCGGGCGTCGACGGCTGGAACGGACCCTATCTGCAGCAGCAGACGGTGCCCCTCGACCCCTGGGGCAATGCCTACCAATATTCTGTTCCCGGCACCAAAGGTCCCTACCGCATCCTGACCTACGGCGCCAACGGCACCACGGGAGGCACCGGCGCGGATGCCGACATCGCGACCGAATAAGATCCACGGACCGTGCCGACGTGATCGCCGCGGCGGCTTCACGCTGGTGGAAGTCGTGCTGGCCATGTCGATCATGGCCATGCTCGTCGCGCTAGGACTGCCATTCGTCAGGCCGCATATCGGCATGGCCGCACTTCGCTCGAAAGCATTCGAGATCGGCGTGCTTCTGAGGGCAGACCGCAACGCCGCGCTTCGCACAGGTCTGCCGGTCACGGTCTCCGTGGATCTGGCTGCTCAACGCGTCCTGTCGTCAAGACAGAGGGCGCAAATCCTGCTGCCGACGGCGATTCTGCTTCGCACCCAGCCGCGAGACCTGCATGGCGTCGAGTTCCTGCCCGATGGACATGCGAGCGGCGGACGCCTGTTGCTGATCTCGGGCAACCGTGCCGTGGCAATCGACGTCAACAGCCTTTCGGCCGCGATCGATGTCGTGGATATCTCCCAATGACGAACGAAAACCGGTGTCACGCAATGTCGGATCGGCCGCGGCGCGCCCCACGGCGAGCCGGCTTCACCCTGATCGAAGTGCTTGTCGCCATCGCCGTGCTCTGCGTCATTGCCCTCGCCATCCAGCGCGCCGTGGTGGTTGCCGTCAATGGCACCGAACGGGCCGACCGGCATATTGCAGCCGAGATGGTCGCGCGGACATTGTTGAGCGGGCCTCTTGGTGCTGGAACCGATGCCACTCTGTCCAGGAGTGGCAAAATGAACGGATTTGCCTGGACGCTGCGCTTCCAGCCGCTCGACAGATCCTTTCCCGGTGTCGCCTCCGACGGCACCGCGCTTCAGTGGCGACCGGTGCGGATGCTGGTCAGCGTCGGACGATCGGCCGGCACCAGGCCGGATATCAGCATCGAGACGATACGGCTGGTGAGGATTGCATCGCAATGATGGCAATTCCATCTCATCGCGCCAAGCGAGGACCGCCCGCACGGGACCGGCGAGACGGCTATATCCTGGTCGAAGTCCTGGCGACGATGACCATCAGCGCGCTCGTCCTCGTCGGCTTGGTGTCGGTGATGTCCCTGGTCATGCGGACATCCGGGCGAACCGGTGCCGCCAGCCAGGAAGTTGAGGACCGAGGCCGCATCGTCGCGGCGTTGACGCGCGAGATCGAGGGTATCCGGCCGATCCGCTGGGCGGGTCAAAATCCAGGCTTCGTCTTCCAGGGAACGGACCACGGCGTGGTCTTCGCCCGACGGATTGCACTGCCCGACGGCACTGCCGACGATCGYGTGGTCTTCCTGCAAGGCAATCAAAAGCAGTTGATCCGCAAGGACGTGCCGTTGCTGCCCGGTTACCAGGGCTTCGTCGACCTGCCCACCAACGGTCAGCCGGTTCTGCTTCAGGCTCGCTACACCATTCGCTTCGCCTATTTCGCACGCTTGGACGGCGGGCAGGAAGCACTCGTCCCGGCGTGGACACGCACGGATCAATTGCCGGTCGCGATCCGCGTGTCGCTTGTCGATGATCGCGGCTCTCCCATCACGGCAACCCGCATTGCCGTGCATGTGGACGCAGAGCCTGGATGTGCTGCACCTGGGCACGGCGTTTGCGGGCTATACAAGGTCGCTGCCACTGACGATGGCAACACGCCGGCAACCAGCAAGCCGGTCGATGCGGAAGACAGCCTCGGCTGGCTGCGGTACGCCCAATGAAGCAGCTTCGCGAACGCATTGGCTCAAGCCAGGGCTTCGTGCTGATCGCAGTGCTGAGCGTGATGGCGCTTTTGTCTGGCACCGTGATCGCCATGCTACTTCTCTCTCGCACGGCGATCGACTCGGCCGATATTGCAAACTCGAAACTACGCGCCGATGCATTGACGCAATCGGCACTCTCACTGGCCAGCTTCGAATTGCTTGTGCTGAAACTGCCGATGGACAAGGTCGACAACCAGCAGATCCGCCTCGACCAGGGGATCATCAGCCTCAATGTCACCACGGATGCGGCCAAGGCCGACCTCAACGGGTCGAGCGCCAAGCTGCTCGCTGCCGCCTACCAGGCGTCGGGCCTGAAGTCCCTGACGCCGCAAAGCTTCGCAGCACGCGTCGCAGACTGGCGCGACGCCGACGACACTGTGACGGAAAGCGGAGCTGAAAGCAGCTACTATCTCGCCGCCCACATAGACTATGGCCCACGCAACGGGCCGTTCCGCTCGGTCGACGACCTTCGTTGGGTCCTCGGAGTCTCCTCTTCCGATATCACAACGCTGCGCAACTATGTGACGGTCTACAATCCCCGAGGTCGACTCGATGCGTTCTCGGCCGCCCCTGTCCTTATAGCCGCGCTGCCGGGGGTGACCTCCGAGGTCGTGGCCGATAGTCTGGCTGCCAGAGCCACCCGCACCAGTTCGAGCATCGCCAGCCTTGATGACACATTCCTCGTGCAATCATCGATGATCGACACGGAACTGCCCAGGACCTACCGTGTCAGAATTTCGCTTCAGCCACACGGCGCCCGCCCGGTAGTGATCGAGGTCGTGATCTGCGCTGGCGTCTTTGCCAATGACGCTTATGAAATTCTCAGCTGGAACGACCATCCGCGCCCGGGTGGCTGATCGACGGAATTAGTGCTGTCGGTAACAGGGATGGGATCGATCGAACTCGTGGTTTGCAAGCAGTTCGTCACGCGCGGCAGCACGCACCGGCGGGACCGGATTGCAGAACCGATCCGCATCCAGCTTCATCTGAGACGAGATTTCGCGCGCCACGCGCCGCGCGGCTGGCCGCACTTCAGCGCGCAGATCGATCAGCGCTATACGTCTGGCGAGGTACCGAATTTTGGTCTCCGATACAACAAACAGAGCTGCATCACCGCCGATATAGGCCACCCTATAGGATCGCTGCTGACCGAGGATGTTTTCTTCGACCTTGTATGCCACCGCGCCGGGACCTAAAGCCAGCAGGCCATCGCGGTTATCCATCAGTCCGTGGACCATGAGAAACAGCTTCGTCTCCTTACCCTTGCCTTTTCTTGTAAACCCTGGCGTCCGGGTCGGTCTTCGAGGCATGCGTCTTGCTGGAGCGCTTCTCGCCGTGGAAATCCGCTTCTTCATTCCGACCGCCGCCATACGTCGGCGGAGCGTCGGAACCGTTCTTCGACTTGACGCTCGTCATCGACGCCCAGGCCTCAATCAGCTAGCCATCGACAGAGAATGGTCGCTAGACAACAGCCGCTTGACCTTGGGCTGGATCAGAATCGCATTCAAGAACTTCGCCGCGATGCCGCCTTCGAGCAGCCGGTCCCGGTTCTTCCAAGGGGTAGCCCTCGAGCGATGCGGCGTCGGTCGCCGGACCCGTTCAAAGTTAAACTGCTTAAGCCGATGTCAAAATAGCTAGATCATCCCCCGGCTCCTATCAATGGTGGCGGCGAACGAAATGCCAGGGATCGACTATGCAGCCTGAGAGGCAATTCCGAGCCGACTGGGTGACGCCAAAGATTGGAAGGCCGGCTTCGCCAAGAAATATCCCTGGACGAGTTTCACACCCAGATCCTCAAGTGTGGCCAATTCTCCAGCAGTTTCAATACCTTCGCATAAAGGTGTGATGCCAAGGTCATTCAGCATGTTCAAAGTGTGCTTGACCACGGCGCGCCTAATGATATCGATATCGATGTCGCGGATTAGATCCATATCCAGTTTCACGATGTCAGGCTGGAACTTGGTAAGCAACGAGAGCCCCGCATGCCCGGCGCCGAAATCGTCAATCGCCGTCTTAAATCCAATTTCCCGGTACGTGTGCAATATGTTGAGGACGTGCTTGGTATCGAGCACCTCATTTTCGGTAAACTCAAACACAATTTGGTCTAGGGGGAAGCCAACCTTCTCAGCGGTCGCCAATGTGAGGCGAATGCACGCTTGCGGCTCGTAAACCGCATTCGGCATGAAATTGATGGAGAGCTTAATATCCTCTCCCTGCGGAAATAGCTGCGCTGCCAGCTCAATTGCCTTGACGCGGCACTGCTGATCGAACGCGTATCGGTTGACCGGATCGACATGTGCCAACACACTGCCCGCTCCCTCGCTCCTCGGGCCTCGAACCAAGGCCTCGTGGCCGAATATTCTCCCGGAACTGATGTCCACTATCGGTTGAAACGCCATTGAGAACTGTGTTTCGAAATTCTCACCGCGCCGGCATCCTTCGCAACCAATTGCCATTGTCTTTCCTTCTGACCACGAACTTCTAAGTCCGCAATTGTCGCGCCGGAATGTAAATAGACAGCTAAGCGAACAATGGCTGTGTAGCGATCGTACGTTAGCGCACGCGGCTTTGGATTACAGCGTGACATTGGATCGTCGATTGACTGAGAGCCCGAAGCTGCTGACGGAGCATTGGTGCACGGACCAAATTTCAACATTTTGCATCTATGCTGCCGGGATCGAAAATTGGTTGATTGATCCAGCATGCCGCACAAACATAACGCCGCCCGCCGCCATCACATCGGTAAAATGAAGTTCAAGGTGACGAACTGGGCGGAGTATGAGGCGGGCCTTCGCCGCCGTGGCAGTTTAACCCTTTGGATAACGCCGGAAGCGCTGGCGGGCTGGGCAGCCCCACGTCGCAAAACGCGCGGTGGTCAGCCACTCTATTCGGATCTGGCGATCGTAACTGCTCTGATGCTGGGCATGGTGTTTGGGCTGCGTTTGCGCCAGAGCGAAGGGCTTCTGAGTTCGGTGCTTGATATGATGGCATTGGATTTGCCTGTGCCCGATCACACCACTCTGAGCCGACGGGCCAGAACCTGGAAGCCATCGGCCAGAAGCAACGACCGGCAGCATGTGGCGGATGGCCCCATTCACGTTCTGGTCGACAGCACCGGGCTGCAGATCTATGGCGCCGGCCAATGGTTGGAAGAAAAACATGGCGTAAAGTCCCGCCGCAGCTGGCGAAAGCTGCACCTGGCTGTTGATGCCGACAGTGGCGAGATGATTGCACATAGTCTGACAGATCAGGAAGTCGGCGATGTCTCGCAGCTGGAGCCATTGCTTGATCAGATCGACGATGAGATCGACCAATTCACTGCCGATGGAGCCTATGATGGCACTCCCACCTACGACGTTGTTCTGCGTCACAGTGCAGGCGCAAGGGTCGTCATTCCACCGCGCTCGAACGCGGTTGAACGACCCAACGCCCAAGCATGCTGCCAGAGAGACGATCACATAGCATCCATGCAGATAGACGGCCGCCTTAAATGGCAGGCATCTACAGGCTATGGCAAACGAGCTTTGGTTGAAACCGCGATGGGTCGATACAAAGGCGTCATTGGACCGCGGTTGCGCGCCCGGTCATCCCTTGCTCAGCAGACAGAGGCTGCGATCAGCGTCACCATCCTGAACCGAATGCTTGCCTGTGGACGCCCGAAATCCGTTCGTTCCCAAGCCTCAGCGGGAGCAACCAAATGAGCGGCCTATCAAAGACCAAATTCCGCACGTTTGCTGATCCCCGCACCAACGCCGGCTGGCAGCTTTCGGTCGCCCGGTCGATAATACTGGTGGTCGCCTCGCGTTTCACGTGGCTAACGAAGTCTGCCCACTAACGCAGTTCCGATAGTTCGATCGTGGTGCCATTTTGCGTCGCTGTAAGCCGGTCCGTCCATCGGCCAGCTGCCGGATAGATGCCAGTAAACAACGCCACGTAGTCATCTTCATTGTTCTTGAGGATGGTGGCGATCGGTTGGAGAGCGGCCGTTGCAACACTAAGAGTCTCTTCGACAATAGTTTCTGCCGGATTGGAGACGAGCTTCACTAAAACCTTCGCTAGGGAATCGTCGTTTGACAGCTGATCATGTACCTTAGCCATGACTTGGCCGATGTGCCGCAGTCCACGATCAGCGGTGCATACAGTGATGTATACGACAAGCCCGCCGGTGATTGGGCGCGCGGGAAATATCGGCGCACCATCGCCAAGGGAAAACACGATCTTCTCGCCATGCTTGACGCGGAATACCGCGCCCGCGGGAACTTCCTTCGGGGGCAGAACGATTGGTTTGTTCTTGCTAAGGTCGAATGCGATTGAGAGGAAGTAAACGCTCTGCCCACGACCGAGGAAATTCCAGAGGCTATCCCAGGCACCCGTTACGGTTAGCGATCGCAGGGCGAGACCGCGCGGCGTCTCGGAAGAACCGACAGAGACTATCCCTTTTTTTGCACGCTGATGTTGCAGAAGGTCGCGAGGAAGACCTACGGATATACCACCCACGATTTCGCCGGACATCATCATCTCCGCTTGTTTTGCACCACTCTTAGCCGCATTATATCGTAAATGTCCTCGACGGCGCACGCACTTTCTGGGTCTTGTCGCCGCCTAACAACGAGGTCCTCCGATGTCGCCTGTTGCTCAGAGCAGAACGCACCTGCAGGCCGCACTTCGCCGCGCGGTTGAGGCCCATTCAGTGAACCAGTCGCCGACAACGCTTGAAGCGCTCATCCACGCGTATAAGCAATTCATCGTTGTTCTGGACGAGACATTGGTCGAGCACGGCAATGCCGTCCTCGATCTTGCAAAGTTGCTTGGCGAGCGCTGGGCAAAGACGCGCTCCGGTGCTGATTGGGCAGAGGCCGAGTCGTTGATCGACGACTTCCGCGCACGCATTCCGCGATCCGATTGGCGCGAACCGCTCTACGTCCTGGCCCAAGGCGTCCTTCGGTACCAGCGTGCCGACGCGACCGGGCTACCGGAAGACGCTGTCGATGCCGCGGGCAGGCTAGAAGAAGCACGGGCCGAAGTGCGTGCGAATTCGTTTGTCTACAACTTATCCTGCACGTTCTTGGCTGATCTTCGACTGCGCCGATTTGAGGCGGATGGCAATCCGATTGACCTCGAGGCGGCGCTACGCGACGCGGCTGATATATTGGAGGCGGATCGGGCTTTTCCTTGGCAAATCGTTTGGGCAGCCAAGATTTTTGCGCGGGCAGCAACTTTGCACGCAGAAGCGACAGAAACGGGCACGTATCTGGACGTTGCCGTGCAGCAGGCGCGCCGAGCCCTTTCCTTGTCGCGCGACGAAGCGCAGTCGACTGACTTGCATGCCGCTTTGGCATCGACGTTGCGTGCACGCTTTCAACGCGATCGGAATATGGCGGACATTGACGGCGCGATCGCCTCCTATAACGCGGCGCTCGTCCCGCCGGGTCTACCCGACGACATACGAGCTGCACGGCTGGATAATCTGGCCAACGGCCTGGCCGACCGTTACGCAGTCCGTCCCGAGGACGCCGATCTTGACCTTATGATCGATTCCGGCCGGAACGCCTTGGCTTTGTGGTCACTTGATTCGCCAAAGCGCGCGCTGACATGTGCGAATTTTGCGTCAACGCTCCTCGCGCAGTGGCGAACGCGCCGGGAATTGAACGTTCTTGCTGAGGCGCGCCACATCATCGAGAGCGGCTTAGGGATTGAAGACACTCCGCTCGCCTTGAAGTTCCGGCTTTACGGGCAATTGCTTGGCGCGTGCCTTGAATTGGATGCTGCCGAAACCGGCAACTACCTCGATCGGGCGATAAAGGCGGGCAAGATCGCGCTCGGTTTATCCGGACTATCGGAGCAGGATTCTCCCGTTATCTATCGACTGGCCGCTCACGCGCGATGGAGCAAGATCGCCCGCCGCCTTGCAGGTGCTCTCGTCCTTCGAGCGCAGCGCGATGGGCGCTTGCATGATGCAGACTTGCGGTGGGCCGTCGCCGCTGGCGAAGCAACCAAAGCCCCGATACTCACACGGGCATTGCTCCGAAGAACGTTGCCTCCGCCAGCCGGCGCCTCGGAAGGCGACCTTTTCTTTGAACGGCAGGTGCTAGCGGAGATCGCCGTGCATGATACGCACGATATTGTTCCTCCGTCGGCGGTCAGCGATAAGAGATTTCTTCGACGGATGGCGCGTCGTCGCTCCTGTTGGATCGCGCTCCAACGCGTATGGGATGACATAGCGGCGACCGGCCCAGAAGGTGAGCAATATGTCGGAATGCGACGCGACCTGCCTGCCGCATTGGGCGCTGCATTGGAGAGGCCACCCGAAGGCTGGCTGCTGCTTTCGATCCTGGAAACGGAAGCGCTTTCGCCGGCCGGCGACTGGCAGTCGGGCTTCTGCATAATCGCATTGCCGCCAGGAGCAGGACGACCAACGGTCCTGTGCTCCGGTACGTCAGAACAGATACAGGAGACCCAAAACCTCTTCGTCGAACAGGTGCTAAACGTCGCCAATATCAGTTCCGGCTCTGAGACCTGGTGGCGGGCGTTCGGCTCGCTTTTGAAGGGAAAACAAGCGAACGCGGAGTTTCAGATCATGGTGTCGGCGACGGCGCGAAGCCTGAACCTTCCATGGCAGCTTCTACTGGAACGGTCCGGCTGGCGCTCGACCGAAGGCACCGTCCCGCCGGTCACTGTGGTGCCGACGCTCGTGCTCGCAGCCATACAAGAGGCTGACAATCATGAAGGATGGCATGTGGTTCGCAACGCAGCCGAACATTTCGGGCTCCCTGACTTTCCAGATGTTGCCGAAAGCGTGCGCGTTGGAATGCCGTTGCCAACGGCGCCCACGAGGCAAGCGGCGATAGTCGGAGATCCCTTGGCCGACCTTACAGAGGCAAGCGACGAGGCCGTCGTCCTTGGGCGCATGTTTGAGGTGGAGCCTTTGACGCGCGAACGCGCGAACAGAAAATCTGTCCGAGAAGCGTTCAGAAGCGCACGCCTTGTCCATATCGCAGCCCATGCGAGCTTTGACGCAGACGACCCGCTCTCGAGCGTCCTCCATCTCGCCGACGGTGACGTCTCGGCCCGCGACCTCGTTGGGACATGGAGCACGTCGGAGTTGGTGGTGTTATCGGCTTGCGAGAGTGGTGCGGGAGCACCGATCTTGGGGGACGAAGTTCTCGGGTTGGCAGCCGAACTGCTGAGGTCTGGCGTGCGGAGTGTCGTCGCAAGTATATGGCCGGTGGACGACGCTGCTACGGCATTTCTGATGGAGTCGTTCCATGCAGCACGAATGAAGGGCCTCTCGAATGCTCGAGCGTTAGCGAAGGCCATGTCCGCGACGCGATCCGAGCCGGGGTGGAGCCGGCCCTATTATTGGGCGGGTTTCGTGTTGGTGCAGCCGCATGATGTTCGTGAGAGCCTATACGGCAGCGCTTGACTCCGGCGCTAGTGTCCAAAAGCGGGCTTGGCGCTGGTGAGGCTGAACGCATCAATCGCAACTTTCGAAAAGCGCCGGCTCAAAACTGCAGAAACTCTCCACTTGACGGGAGCAGAAGCTGAGACCCCGTCATTCGGCGTTAAGCGCAGATAGGAACCGAACGGGAAGCCCTGCAAATACTTGCCGGCGTCAGCGCAACCTCGTGGACCGTCAGGAGAGCGCGTTGCGAAGCGACCGAAGAAGCGCTTCGGCTTCATCGATTTTCTTCAAGAGCTCCTTGTCGCCTCTCAACGATTGCAAAGCGGTCCAAGGAAGAGTTTTCATCGATTCCATGATGCTATCCAAATCCCCCGGGAGTCCGCCTTTGGGTTTTTTCTCGGCCGGTGCAAGTCGCAGCATAGCAGTGTCGAGATCCCCGACCTCTGCAAGAAAGTTGGCTTTTGCCACAGGATCTGGCAAGATTGACCGTAGCTTCCTCAAGTCCTTGGAATTGGTGATGCGCTTTTGGTTGACCTTTTTGACGACGGCCTCGACCACACTGGGCGTCAACAACTTCTTGCTGACACCCATCAATTCTCGCGACCACGTTATCGCTGCGCTTGGGTCTCGCAAACTAATAAACTTCTCCGAGAGTTCAAAGATATCAACCAGTTTATCGAGTTCACGTACTGTAATGCCGAGGATATTCGCGGCGCTGGTTCGCCCCATGAGGTCGACCAACCGTATCCATACGGGCAAGGCCGCGGAATTGGATCGCGCGCAGGTGCTCGGGCTGATGTATGGTGAGGCTGTCGCTCAGGCGGCGAACCGAGAAGCCGGGTTCTCGGCCTGTCGTAGGCTTTTCCATTGCCAAGGCAGCAATTCGTGCAGGCGGGAGACGGGGAGATCGGCGATGCGGGCCAGCACGTCGGCGAGCCAGGCTTTCGGGTCGATGTCGTTGAGGCGGCAGGTCGTGATGACGGTGAGCATAACGGCGGCACGATCGGCCCCGCGCTGGGAACCGGCGAAGGTCCAATTTCGCCTTCCCAATGCGATACCTCTGAGCGCTCGCTCGGCGGCATTGTTGGTGAGACAAATCCGGCCATCGTCCAGAAAGCCGGCAAAGCCATCCCAGCGTTTGAGCATGTAATCGATCGGCTCGACCACCTCGGAGGCTCTGCTGAGCGTGGCGCGTTCGCGTTTGAGCCATTCGTGCATGTCGTCGAACAACGGCTTGCTGTTTTCCTGCCGCGCGGCCCGGCGTTCTTCGGCGCTCAATCCATTGATCTGCCTCTCGATCTCAAACAGCGCGTCGTAGCGTTGGACAGCCTCCAGGGCGATCGGTGAGATCGGCTTGCCTTTGCGTTTGTGATCGCGGGCATTTTTCTGGATATCGGCCAGTTCAAAGAATTTGCGCCGTGCATGCGCATGGCAAAAGGCAAAGGTGATCGGCACCGCTTTCTTCTCAGCAACACTGAGCGGCTCGAAACCATTGTAGCAATCGCTCTGCAGAATGCCGCCATACCCGGCCAGGTGCTGCTGCGGATGCTCGCCGCGCCGGTTGCTCGACGCATAATATATTGCTGCCGGCGGCGGCGCTCCCCCAAAGGGCCGGTCATCGCGCACGTAGGTCCATATTCGCCCGGTGGTGCATTTGTCTTTGGCCTGGATGGGAATGGTGGTGTCGTCGCCAAAAAGCCGCTCGGCCGCAAAGACATGCGCCTCGATCAGATGAAAGACTGGCATGAGGGCGGCAGTCCCAAACCCGACCTGGTCGGCCAGCGTCGAGGTCGAAAGCTCGATGCCCTCGCATTTGAACCTTGTGCTTTGGCGGTTGAGCGGACTGTGCATGCCGAACTTGTCGAACAGGATCGTCGCCAAAAGATGAGGGCCGATGAAGCCGCGCGGCGTGGCATAGTAGGGTGCAGGCGGCTGGCTGATCGCCTCGCAGTCACGGCAGGTGAACTTTTCCCGCACCGTCTCGATCACTTTGAACCGGCGCGGAATTTCCTCCAGCGTCTCGGTGACGTCCTCGCCCAGTTTCGACAGGCGCGATCCACCGCAGCATGCACAGGTAGCCGGGGGATCGATGATCACGCGCTCGCGCTCGATATCCTCCGGCCAGGGCTTTCGCACCGGCCGTTTGCGCGCAAACAAGCGCACGCTCGATGCCCTGGCGGCCGCCGCCTGAGCAGCAACCTCATCCTCCGTCGCCGCCATTACCAGCTCTTCGAACTGCAATTCCATCTGGTCGATCAGGCGCGCCGTGCGCTCGGAACGTTGGCCGCGCAGTTCGCGCTTGAGCTTTTCGATCGCCAGTTCCAGACTGGCGATCAGGGCCTCGCTGTCCGACAGCATGGCCTGTGCATTGGCGGCTTGCGCCACCGCAATGTCGCGCTCGGCGACGACGCTATCGCGCTCCGAAAGCAGCGCCAGATAGGCGTTCGCAAGGTCTTCGGGAAGTTCGGCAGGCTTTGTAGTCATCAAGCCATTCGATCAGATTCACTCAATATTTTCAATGCAATAATACTATCCGACCTTCGTCGGACGCCAGGTTTCCTGCGGGTTTCGCCAGTCGATCCCAGACAGCAAATAAGATAGCTGTGCAGGCGATATCGCCACCGCGCCACCTTCGGCGGAAGGCCAGACGAACCGGCCGCGGTCCAATTTTTTCGTGAACAGGCAACTGCCCTGGCCGTCACTCCAAATCACTTTTATAAGCGATCCGCTGCGCCCTCGAAAAACGAAAAGGTTTCCATCCAGCGGGTTCAGTTTCAATATCTCCTGCACCCGCAGCGCAAGCGATGGAAACCCACATCGCATGTCGGTATGACCCGTCGCAATCCACACCCGCACATTTTGACCGGATGGAAGCGAGATCATCGCAGCGTTTCCACCCCGCGCATGATCCGAAGCAGCGCATCGACATCAACGTCGCGATCCACAATCACCCGCCTGCCATTCGACGCAACAACCTCGATGCGACCTTCGTTTGATGATGAGCTTGCCTTGCCCGCCAACGGCTCCGTCGTGATAACCGCCGGGATAAATCCCTCAACTGCGTCGATCGTTTCCATGTCACCCAACTCGCCCGCACGGGCGAGCCTGCGCCATTCATAGAGCTGCGAACGGGAAATCCCATGCCGCCGCGCCGTCGACGTACACAATCCCGGCTCCAAAAGGCTCTCCGCGACAATCCGCAGCTTTGCCTCTTTGCTGAAACGGCGACGCCGACCAGTGTCGACAATCTCAAGCCGGTTTTCGTGATGACGGTGCGTAATGATGTCCATACCCACAGTCAGCTACGTTTCCGCACACTTCTCAAGGCGGCCTTGCCCGTAGGGGTACGACCAACCGGTAGGCAACCATCTCCTTTTCCTTGGCGTCCCACTCTTTGCGTGCGGATTCCGAGATGGAACCGGACGGGATTCCGATCAAATACCGGACACCGTTCCAATATGAAGCCGGACAGCATTCCGATTAATTGCCGGACAGAATTTATGGAATGACGGTGCCTTTGGGTCAGCAACCTCGGCATGACGCTCTTTGTGATCAACAGGGAGACGTTCATGCCGGCCAAGAGAAAGCTGACCATGCGACACATCAGACAAATGCTTCGACTGACGGCGGACGGCGTGAGCGTCCGCGATATAGCGGTGATGCTGGGGATTGCCCGCAGCACGGTGCAGGACAATCTGGATCGGGCGAAAGCGGCGGGCTTGACCTGGCCTGTGCCCGGTGATCTCACCGACGACGTTCTGGAGGGCAAGCTTTTCGCGCGCGCCGGCACCAAGCAGGGAATGCGTCGGCGGGTAGAGCCGGATTGGGCGGCTCTCGCCATCGAGCTGAAGAAGCCGGGCGTGACGCTGCTTATCCTGTGGGAGGAATATCGTGCTTCTCATCCGGACGGCTATGGCTACAGCCGGTTCTGCGATCTGTTTCGCGGCTTCGAACAGCGGCTTTCGCCGACGATGCGCCAGGAGCATATAGCCGGCGACAAGGTCTTCGTGGACTATTCCGGCAAGAAGGTTCCGATCGTCGATCGCAAGACCGGGGAGATTCGCGAGGCGGAGCTGTTCGTCGGGGTTCTCGGCGCGTCGAGCTTCACGTTCGCCGAAGCCACATGGACCCAGACCTTGCCGGACTGGATCAGTTCGCATGTGCGGATGTTCAGCTTCTTTGGCGGCGTTCCGCGCCTGATCGTGCCCGACAATCTGAAGTCGGGCGTCAGCCGGGCAAGCTTCTACGATCCCGAGATCAACCGCAGCTATGGAATGATGGCATCGCATTACGGCGTCGGCATCCTTCCGGCCCGGCCGCGCCGTCCCAAGGACAAAGCCAAGGTCGAGAACGGCGTGCGTTTCGCCCAGAGCTGCATTCTCGGCCGCTTTCGCAAGCAGACCTTCTTCTCGCTCGCTGAAGCCAATGCTGCGATCGCTGAAGCGGTCGAGCGCATCAACAATCATGTCATGCGACGGCTGGGTGTCACCCGCCGGCACCTCTTCGAGACGATGGAACGTCCCGCGCTGGCAAGCCTTCCGGCGCAAGACTATGAGTTTGCCGAATGGCGCTTTGCGCGCGTGTCGACAGACTATCACATCGAGTTCGAGCGCTATTTCTATTCCGTGCCTCACAATCTCATCCGTCAGCAGGTGGATGTCAGGGCGACAAGCCGCACGATCGAGGTGTTCTCGAGAGGGCAGCGGGTTGCTGCGCACCAGCGCCGTTATGGCGGATCGCGCTTCGGAACCGATCCCGATCATATGCCAAGCTCCCACCGCCGCTATGCCGAGTGGACGCCGGAGCGGTTCCGGCGCTGGGGTGCATCGATCGGACCGCAGACCGCAGGGCTGATCGTCGCCATCCTGTCCAGCCGTCCGCATCCGGAACAGGGCTTTAGAACATGCCTGGGCGTGTTGAAGCTTTATCGCGCCATCAGTTCTACTCAGGCCGAAGCGGTCTCGGCCCGTGCCGTCGAGATCGGCGGCCTGACCTGCAAGAGCATCGCCTCCCTCATCGCCACCTACAAAGCCGCCAAGCCTTCAGCCGAACCGGCCGCGGTCGTCGAACACGCCAATCTGCGCGGCCCCGGCTACTTTCATTAAGGAGACAAGAAATGCTGACCAACCCCACCATCGACATGCTGCGCGCACTCGGCCTTTCCGGCATGGCCAACGCCTACCAGGAGCTTGAGATGCAACCGGAGGCAAGAAGCCTTCAACATTCGGAATGGCTTGCTTTGCTTCTCGAACGTGAGGCAACGGCACGCCGGCAGAAACGCTTCGAGGCCAGAGCGCGGGCGGCAAAGCTGCGCCATGATGCCCAGATCGAAGATGCCGACTTCCGCACCGTTCGCGGATTGGATCGCAACCTCTTCATGAAGCTAGAGCAGCCTTGAACCATGCCGCACCGCAACAAACAATCGAAATCGCGCTCGACAGTGCCGACATCCGTCTATTGATGATAGCGGCGGAGCAAGCGGCAAGCCAGCCCAAGCTTCTTCACGCAATTGACGTGACGTCGCTGGCTGGACAGGAACTATGGGCGCACGCGATTGCTCTCGACGCCAAGGCTTGGCAGGGTCCGTCCGACCCGCAGGGAGCGCTGATCGCCACGTTGCAAAATTTGCTCGACGGCAAGCCGGTCAGCGCGAAACTCATAGCCGCGCTTTCCACGACGCCACTTGCCGATCTCACTGCTTATCCGCGCCGCTCGGAGGTCTGGCCGCACCTTGCCGCTGACGTCCGAGACAAACTTTTGAATGCCACGGCTGCGGGCTGGATCGAACAGGCGACCACACGTGAAATCCCCTTCACACCCGAGCCAACGCTCGAAGCTGCGATACTTGCTGGAGATCGGCTGGACCGGGCGCTGCGGACCATCGCGACATCGGGCACGCGGGCTGTTTTTTCGATCGTCAGTGCTTTGCCGCTCTTTGACGAGCACCGTTTCCTTCGCTGGCTAAATGAGCCCTCAATGGCTCGCCACCAGTTGAGCCCGGCAGACGCGGAAACCCTTGGCAGGCTTGTTTTGAACCGGCGCTGGCGGCATGTTATCGACAGCTTGGTAGATTTCGCGCGCGCTGGACGAACGGATCTCAGACCTGCTCTTCGCATCTGCCATGAAATGGTCGGTGTCTTCACGCGCTGGTCGCTCAACCTATCGGCGGTTACATTCGATGAGAAATGGGTAGTCTTCGAGGAACTTGCGGTCGACCTTTACCCGACTGGGCCTGACGATAACGAACTCTGGGATCGGGCCGGCGGCAAAAACTGGGACTTGCAAACATTCGGTAGCGGTCGGTCCCGATGGCACGACGCGATCACTCAAATCCGCCGCGGAAAAGGGCCCCGATCCAGCCGTTTGCTTAGCGAAATGAGACGCGATTTTCCGTTAAACGACCAAGTTCGCTATCTAGCGAACGATTCCGACCTCGGCGGCTACCGATAGATGGATGCAGGTGATCATGAGCGAGGCAAACGACGACACTAAACAAGTTGAATTCATTGAGGGGCACGCGTTGCTCATCGCGATCGCAGGGTATACAAAAGTGCGAGCCCTGCCGTCGGCGGTGATCAATGATGGGCGCGAGATTAAGGCCGTGCTCACATCCCCGACACATTGCGGCTACGACCCGCAAAACGTGACACTAGTGCAAGACGAAGAAGCGACGCTCGATAGGATGCGGCACGAACTTGAGACACTTGCCGATCGCACCAAACCAACCGATACAGCGGTGATCTTCTTCTCGGGACACGGCGTACGCATCGGCGATCCGGCAAACCCGGGAAGCGCATTGGTGCCCGTGGATTGCGATCCGGCGAATCTCTTCGCCACCGTCCTACACGAAGCCGAGTTTTCTTCGACGCTTGCGCGCATAACGGCGAGACGGCTGGTGGTTTTCATCGACGCCTGTCATGGAGCAGCGGCCGGCACCTTCAAGGGAGGCGATGAGCTCGCCGATCTGGGTTTCAACGAGAAATCGTTAAGCCGATTGGCGCAAGGGAGCGGTCGCGTGCTGATCGCGTCGTCGCGAGGGTCGGAGACATCGCTGATTTTCAACGGCGCCGCCAATAGTCTCTTTACCGAGCACCTGCTCGGCGCGTTGCGTGGTGCGGCGCACAGCCATGGAGATGGGTTCATCCGGATCTTCGAGGTTTTCAATCATGTCGCAGAAAAGGTCCGCGCTGCCGCGCCGGGTCGTCAGCATCCGGTCTTCAAAGCCAGCGATTTAGAGGACAATTTCCCCTTTGCTCTCGATCGAGGTGGTGTTAAGAGCATCGCGTCTCCTATGATGGCAGAGCTTCACGAAACTTGGCGGCAGTTCGAGGAAATCCTGGCCGATCTCTATCCGGCCGGCCCCTTGGATCAGGAAATCTGGGCGCGCGCGGGGGGCGATGTTTCCCGACTCCGGCTTTCCGCAACAGGCCGCGCAAGTTGGTTTGCGGCGCTCCGGACGATGCGGCAAGGCGGTGGCGGTCCGAACATAACGCGAAGATCACTCCTCGAAACGGCTCTCGAGGATTTCCCTCACCATAGAGAACTCGCACACCTATTGCGGGAGAATTGATGGCGGCGACAACGCATTCATGCGATGTATGTCGACAAACGCGACGGACATATAGATGAGGCTTTTTACAACAAGACACGGCCGCTCCGTGGGAAGGAGATCACCAGGCAATATCAGGGCGGTGGATGGCTGCGTTGGATTCGCTGAGTTCGCGGCCGCGCGACAGTGCTCCGGCTGGGAAGCGCGGTGACCAGCTTACGGTATTTTGATTGCCAGGAGCGAGCAAATCGACACGACTGAACATTGAGTAAGCGTGCACCTTATGCCGGCTTTTGGTTACCAAACCGCACCGCTCGTCGCCGATATAAAACGACCGATAAGATTGCATTATCGGACGTTTTTGTCTCTTTATATAAAGGATGGCCCAAATCATCGACCGGAACAGCGAAAATTACCCTCAGGAGAACTCAGCGCCGTCTGACGGCACGGCGCATTCTGGTGATGTTTCCGTGCCGCGGTCGTCGGCCGGGAACAGCGGTCTCCCCTCCCCCCTGCCAGAGGCGGGCGCCGGCCTGACGGCACACCTGGAACAGCTCGCCGACCGGGCTCGCGGCTATGTCGAAGCCGCCAGCTCCACCAATACCCGGCGCGCCTACGCCGCTGACTGGAAACACTTTGCTGCCTGGTGCCGACGCCAGAATGTTTCGCTCCTGCCCCCGGATCCGCAGGTCGTGGGCCTCTACATCACCGCCTGCGCGTCAGGGACCGCCGAACGCGGCATGAAAGCGAACACGGTTTCGACGATCGAACGGCGCCTGTCCTCCATCAGCTGGAATTGTTCGCAGCGCGGCACTCCGCTCGATCGCAAAGACCGCGCCATTGCCACCGTGATGGCCGGCATTCGCAACACCCATGCGTCCCCTCCCCGGCAGAAGGAAGCTATTTTGCCGGAAGATTTGATCGCCATGCTGGAGACGCTGGACAGGGGAACCCTGCGCGGCTTGCGCGACCGGGCGATGCTGCTGATCGGCTTTGCCGGCGGCCTGCGTCGCTCCGAAATCGTCGGCCTCGACCTTGGCCGCGACCAGACGGAAGATGGTCGCGGCTGGATCGAGATTTTCGACAAGGGCATGCTCGTCGCCCTTCGCGGCAAGACCGGCTGGCGCGAGGTCGAGGTCGGCCGCGGCTCTTCCGACGCCACCTGCCCGGTCATCGCCGTCGAGACCTGGATCAAGTTCGCAAAGCTGGCCAAAGGTCCCCTCTTCCGCCGGGTCACCGGCAAGGGCAAGGACGTTGGACCGGATCGCCTCAACGACAGGCAAGTCGCCCGCCTCGTCAAGGCAGCGGCGCTTGCCGCCGGTGTTCGCGGTGACCTCAGCGAAGGGGAGCGGGCGGCGAAATTCTCCGGCCATTCGCTGCGCGCCGGCCTGGCCTCCTCGGCCGAGGTCGACGAGCGCTACGTCCAGAAGCAGCTCGGTCATGCCAGCGCCGAAATGACCCGCAAGTATCAGCGGCGGCGGGACCGCTTCCGTGTCAATCTGACCAAGGCATCGGGACTTTGAAGGGCACCCTACCTACCCTGCGTGAAGCCGATAGGTCAAAAAAGAGGCTGGGATTTCAGCTTACGGCTTCAATTGAAATCGGGAGGTAAAAGCCAAACCTTGGTTGCGCTGTAGATGGCCCTCTGCGGACCGGGTTGGAAGGCCGCGACCGATGCGATCAGCAGGACTTTTCCCCGGCAGCGATCTGAATAGGCAACCGTATTATCTTCGCTTCGGACGATAGAGCCGACAGCAACGTCACACTACTCCGGGAGCCCCGCGGTCCGAAGTGCATCGCCAAGGGTTGCCGCAAGCGCCGGGGCACAATTCACGCCCGCGAACTGGCGGCTATAGTGGAACGTGGGATGCAGTTCGAGCACCCTCGCGGCGGCGGCCCTCGCCTCTTCCAGCCGTCCGAGTTTGGCAAGCGCAGCGGCCAGTTGCACATAAGTGATGCTGTGCGTGGGATTGGCCTGAACTGACTTGTAGGCCGCACAACAGGATTCGTCATACCGGCCGCGGAGCAGATGGCTCATCGCCTGCGCATCAAAGGCGGCGAAAGCCCATGGGTCGAACGGGCTGAGCCGCATGCCGCGCTCGCTCCATTCGATGGCCCCTTCGGCGTCTCCGCCCCACCCGAGGATGACGCTGCCAAGGATGTAGGTCAACGCTGACGACGGACTGATGGCGAGCGCGGCTTCCAGCGCGGTGAAAGCAGCGCTGCGGTCGTGCCCATCCATGCCAATGGAAAACCCCGCAAGAGTCAGCGCGGTCGCATCGTCGTGCCCGTGGAGAATCGCGGAATAGGCGTGGCGGATCGAAGCGGCGCGGTTGGTTTCCTGCAAGCCGGCGCGGAGGAAGAGGCAATGGTGGCACATCGCCGCGTTGCCGTACGCCAATGCGTAGGCAGGATCGAGTTCGATCGCACGTTCGAGCAACACAAGCGCTCGCGTGACCAGCTCCGGCATGCCGGAATCGACGTCGAGCTGGGCCCGGAGCACGAGATCATAGGCATCGAGACTGTCGGGACGTTTTCGTCTGACACGCTCGATTTCCGCTTTCCGCACGCTCGGCGCAATCGCGCCCACCGCTGAGAGCGCGATCTCGTCTTGAAGCGCGAAAATGTCCTCAGAGCTGCGATCGTAGCGCTCAGCCCATATATGCGCGCCGGTTGATGCATCGATCATCTGCGCTGTCACGCGCACGCTACTACCGGCCTTGCGCACGCTGCCTTCGAGAACATAGCGCACGCCAAGCTCTCGGCCGACCTGCTTCACGTCTATGGCGCGGCCCTTATAGGTGAAAGTCGAGTTTCTCGCGATGACGAAAAGCCAGTTGATGCGCGCCAACCCGGTGATGATGTCGTCGACCATCCCATCGGCGAAGTACTCTTGTTCCGGGTCGCTGCTCAAGTTCGAGAACGGCAGAACGGCGACGGAGGGTTTTTCGGGCAATGTCGGCGCCGATGCGGCGCCGGCGGTAGCAGGTGCATCGCGAACATTTGTGACAACGGCCGGTCCGATATACCGATAGCCGCGCCGCGGCATCGTTTCGATCCAACGCTCGGCGTCCACCGCCTCCGCCAGCGCCCGGCGCAAGGCTGCGATCTGAACCGTCAGATTGTTGTCGGCAACCGCCAATCCGCCCCAGCCGGCGTCGACCAGCGCGTCTTTTGACACGGGTGCCCCCGCGTTTTCGAGCAGCCGGCGCAGCAGCGCGACGGCGCGCCCCCCAAGCATGGTAGGCTCGGCCCCTCGGTATAAGATGCCCGCCGCCGGGTCGAGGCGGAACGGGCCGAACTGGTAGACGTCGCCCCTGATTGTCATTCAACGCTTTTAGCAGATTTTTAGGAACGGATTCACGACTTTCCCGCACGGAGCGCCGATCTTACATACGTGTTTGCAGAAGCAAGCACGTGGTCAATGGAGGATCCCATGAGCGCCGATGCCGTCACTCGCATGCCCGACGAGACGAGGGGGGTAATGCTGCGTGGTCATCCTATGGTCTTCCTCGTCACCGGCGAGCATACCAAGCACACGAGCATGTTTGACTGGACGATCCCGGCCGGCTTCGCCACCGGACGGCATGTTCACCGGGTGCAGGAGGAGACCTTCTACCTGCTCGACGGTGAGTGTGTGTGGCATGTCGGCGAAAAGACGATTCGTGCAACGCCGGGAACCTATCTGTTCATCCCGCCGGGTGTGGCGCACAACATCACAAATGTCAGCGAGAAACCGGCCCGCGTGTTGATGACAGTCTCTCCGCCCGGCCATGAGCACTATTTCGAAGAGCTCGCGAAACTTGCCGCGCAGGGTGCGCCGGATCCAAAGGCGCTTGCCGATCTGCGAAACCGCTATGACACGGATCAGCTATCGACTTTGACAACAGGACCCTGAGATCGATCAGGGTTGCAGCCGCTTTAGCCGGAGCCTTTAAACCATCAGCTGAGGGCCCTCATCCGCGTCGAGAAGGCTTCAACGGCCGGTGCCCGGGGACTATGGGCCACGGGGCATCGTCAATTTAACGAAGCGTGGATGACGCTGTGAGATGACAGGCCATGACAGACCGTGATCCGCTCTATCGCCGCCATCGCTTTCCTGCTGAGGTCATCGCTCACGCTGTGTGGTTCTATTTCCGCTTTCCCCTCAGCCCGCGGAGCGTCGGCGGGACCGGTTTCGGGTGAATCTCACCAGGGCATCCGGACTTTGAAAAGCCCGCCCCTGCTTGGCTAAACGTCCTCACGTCTGTTCTTGCGATCGCGCAAAACGTCGAGGCCACGCCGAAACTTCTCCACGTCGCCCCCGGTTTGATCAGCCTGCCACAGATTGTCCTCTAGGTCGGCCTGTTTGACGGGAAAAGCTAAAGGATTGGCCGCCGCGCGCCTGACAAACTCGTCGTCGGACTCCCCTGACCGGCGTGTCAAAGCAGCCACGGCAGATATGATCGGCGACGGAAAGCCTTCTTCCTTTAGCCGGTCGAGCGTCCATCCCCTTCCTTTTTCGACGATATCATGGAGATAGGCGGTCATTCGTGCCTCGTCACCGGAGACGAGAAGGGCGACCCTCTGGCAATGCTCGAAGTAGGGCCGACCGACCTTGTCTGTCTGGCCCTCATGCGCCTCGAGAGCGATCTGGATGGCATGATCGAGATGTTGCATGGTGGTCACGGCCCTCCGGTCTTCTTGAACTTCTGCCGCGATGGCTTTTCGCCCGTCGTTCCGTCTGGCGCAGCCGGCTTGGTGGATGGCACGCTCTTCTGGCTCTTCTTGGCACGGGGAGATTTTCCGCTGCCCCGATCGATGTCACCACTCTCGCCCGCGCCCTGAAGCAGCGCCGCATCGTCTCGATCGTCCCGCAGATCCTGCGGAATCTCATGCTCATCTTCGCTGCCCAGCTCGTCGCAGGCCTCTTGCCAATTGCGCAGTGCTGCACCCTCCGGGCACCCCTCGCTCTCCCAGATTTCGTACGCGCGACGTCGGATCCGCTCCTTCTTGTCAGAGATCATGATGCTTTCCTCCGAAGCAGGTGGGCACGCTCTGAAAAGATGTAGAGAGAATTGCGGTCGCGTCGATGCCATCAGCCAGCAAATCGCCGCCCGATGGCATTGATTGAACACACCAGCCCCGGCAGTCGTGAAACGCTAAAGTCAAAAATAGTCGCTACATTTTTAGCTTATGGCTTCAATTGAAATCCAGAAGTAAAAGCCACAGCGCCAGCGCCGACCCGGCGTCCGAAATCGGCCGCAGCAGGCTTGAGATGGGCAATTTCGACAAATCGTAAGACATTGAATTCATGGTAAATGATTTGCTAAACGAATGCTATCTCATAGTTAGAGTTCATTACATGCTGCTTTGTCGAAACGATGTCTAACCATCGATAATATTCATGTATCGATAGTGATGGATTTTGGCACTCAGAAGCGCTAGAATCAGGCAAATCACGGCCGCGTCGACCGGTCTGACGCTGGATTTCCGACCTTTCCGATGCCAAAACGTCCCCTCCCGCCGGCTCCCTCCGACGCCGCGCTCAAGCGGTCGGAACAGCTCGACGCTCTGGACGCGATCCTGCCCTTTGATCGTCGCGACCAGCTCGCCGCCATTCTGACCGACGACGATGTCGAGACCCTCAAGCACCTCGCATCTGAAGGCATGGGCCAGAACACGATGCGCGCCTTCGCCTCCGACCTCGCCTATCTCGAGGGCTGGTGTCTGCTCGCCACGGGTAACCCCCTGCCCTGGCCCGCGCCCGAGAGCCTGCTGCTCAAGTTCGTAGCCCATCATCTTTGGGATCCCGCGCGGCGCGCCGAGGATCCGGGCCATGGCATGCCTGCCGATGTCGAGGAAGGGCTTCGTGCCCAAGGCTTGCTCAAATCCCTCGGCCCGCATGCGCCAGGGACCGTGCGTCGGCGCCTGACCTCCTGGTCGATCCTGACCCGCTGGCGCGGGCTCGAAGGAAATTTCTCGGAGCCGTCACTCCAGAGTGCGCTCCGCCTGGCGGTCCGCGCCGCGGCCCGGCCGCGCCAACGCAAGAGCAAGAAGGCCGTGACCGGGGACGTATTGTCTCAGTTGCTTGTTGCCTGCAGTGGTGAGCGTCAGGTCGATCTCCGCGACGGCGCTTTGCTGCTCGTCGCCTTCGCCTCGGGCGGCCGCCGCCGTTCAGAGGTGGCAGCACTTCGGGTTGAGGACCTGCATGACGAGGATCCCGTACCCTTTGATCCCAAGGATCCAACCTCGACCCTCCTGCCCTGTCTGACGATCCATCTCGGCCGCACCAAGACGACCGATGCCGGCGATGATACCTCTGTCGTCCTGCTCGGCCGGCCGGTCCTGGCTCTCAAAAAATGGCTTACGGCCGCCAGCATCCAGGCCGGGCCCATCTTTCGCAAGATTGATCAATGGGGCAACATCGACCGGCGGGCGATCACGCCACAGACCGTCAATCTCGTGGTCAAGACGCGCGCGAAACAAGCGGGGCTCGATCCGGCGATGTTCTCGGCACATGGACTGCGATCGGGCTATCTCACCGAAGCCGCCAATCGCGGCGTTCCTCTTCCCGAGGCGATGCAACAATCACTGCATAAGTCGATCACCCAGGCTGCCGGCTACTATAACGACAGCGAGCGAAAGATGGGGCGGGCGGCGCGCCTGATCACATAGAGTTCGTTCATCACCAGGAAAGCACGACGCGTTGGCTTGAGGCGCACTCCCCTCAGTCACTCAAATGGGTTGGAACCGGCCGCCAACCACGCTGACTAGTCAAATCCTTGGCGAACTCATCCGCATCGCGGCGCGCCCACGGCGGTGGCGTCAATTCGGCAGAATGATCGTTTGGGCGTTATCGTTGGCGGGGTTAAGGAGCTTGTATCCGTCGGCGGTGAGATAGACCTGATCGCCCGCTGCGTGAATCCATCCATTTGAGCTGGCATGGATGATGGCATTTTCCAGCTCGTCCAACTCCACGCCCTGGGCAAAGGCGTATTCCGCCAGGTCGTCGACGCTGACGCGGTCTCCAACCTCCATGTCCAGGCGCTGCATACATTCCAGGACCAGGTGGCCGTGTTGGTTGGTTTCCACAATCGACTCCGGCTTGATGATTCTTAGTCTCTGGGATGGCGCGCACGCCACGAAACAGGCCAAGCTCTCCCGACCTGTTCCCCTCCGGCATCGCAATCGAGGCTTAAGCCTGCAGGTTGTCAGCCGATATCTTGCCGCTACGACGATCCTTGACCAATTCATAGCTGATCTTCTGGCCGTCGTTGAGACCGCGCAGTCCAGCCCGCTCGACGGCGGAGATGTGGACAAAGACGTCGGCGCTCCCATCATCCGGCTGGATGAAACCAAAGCCTTTTGTTGCGTTGAACCATTTGACGGTACCAGTGGCCATCTTTTCTCTTCCCAAAAATTTGCACGAGCCGGCGGCGGGCGATTTGAACGCCGGCACCATGCTGGCTTTTCTCGCGCGATGCAAGCCAGGAAGATCGAAGGCATCCAACGGCATGGCGCTACGCTTCGCGTCACCAAACGAGATGCTCTGTTCGTGGAAGAACCGGGTCGGCCGACCAAAGCGGGGCTTCGCTGCGGCTGGAAATTCGGTGCGGCGGTCAATTGACTCGTATGTGTTGGTTTGCTTGAATGCCAATCTCGGAGGGCGGTCATGGCTTATGATTGGGACGGTCGGCGGACACGCCGAATTCGGTTGTTGCGGCTCGCGACGGCCATTGTGTTCGGCTTGGTGGTGCCGGTCGCCGTTGCGGCCTGGCCGCATATCAGCTGAGCTATTTCAGGCCGGCCATTACTTGCCCTCGCCGCCAAGGCCAGGATTAATCCTCCGGTCCGTTGGCTAAACGACCCGACAGCGTCAGACAGACTCGTTGCCGTTGACTTCTCGGAAGAAGCGCGTACGCAAAACTCAACGCGCATCTGATCGATACCTCCCGAACTGAGAAGAAATCGTAAATGACCGACGAGCCCGTGACCGAAACAATGGCCATCGAAAACCGCAGCGACTTTGCGCAATGGGCGATCGAGCGCGCGCGGGCCATCGTCGCCGACCAGGGTGGCGATCTGGCACTTGCTGCACGCGACATGTCCGATGACAAGATCGCCGACGCCGGCAACGCCCTAGGCCAAGCGATCGTCGATGCGCTGTTGGAAGTGTTCGACGGGCTACTGTCGGACGCCTGATTTTGTCGCCGAGACGACTTCGTGAAACAACGGTCGTCGCTGTGACTTGTTGGTCGGCACCGGCTCACCACCTGAACATGGTCGTTCGGTAAGCTGCCACTTCGGCAGGCTTGATTTCGTCACCAGCCGCTCCCGCAGAGAGAGCTCGCAGAACCGCTTCAGGCTCGCGCGCCATGATCCGCAGTAAGGTCCGAGCAGCACCGGAGGGTTGGCGTTTGCCCTGCTCCCATTTCTTGTATCCAGACAGGCTCGTGCGCAAGATAGCGGCCATTTCATCCTGCGTCAGATTGAGCTTTGGCGAATCGCATTCGCATCAACCGACACGCTCTATAAGCATGTCGCCACCATCGACGTGTTGAGAACACATGTCGATAAATGAGGAAAACATCGGCATGTCATTCAGGCCTGACCGCCCTACAACGAGCTGCGTCCCCTGGGGGGCTACGCCCCTCGCCTCTCTGCGGCATGAAACTGTTAGGTCAAAATCGCGACAGGAATTTCAGTTTAGCTCTTCAATTAAGGCTGCGAAATGAACGCCACACGCGCGCTGGGCGCCAGTCTCGTTTTCTCCGCTAAAGTCGATGCGCGTTATGTGCAGACATGCAAGCGCGGAAATGACCCGCAAATATCCCTGGCAGCGCGACCGCTTCCGCATCAAAGTCACCAAAGCGTCTCGGCTTTAAGATGCTCCCAAGGCGAGCCGTTAAAAACAATCGGCGAAAATTCAGCTTACCGCTCCAACTGAGATCACGGAGAACAGACGGGGCAGCGGCGAGCGCCCATCATTGGGAAGATCGCCGCGATCACTTCGTAACCCTCGACGCAGAACACCGGACGAAAACTCCTGCCGCCCGGATGATCTGGACTTGACCTGTGATTTTGACACGCCCCTATATGCTCTCTAGTGCCGGCAATTTGGCCCAGGAGGGCTTCGCCGTTGAGTGTCCACGACGTTTTGAAAGCTACGAAAATTGACGACGCATTTTCGAAAAGCGACAGTGATGCAATCCGTGGCGTCATCAAGCAGGCCTACAAGGAATCGTCTGTCGCGCGACAGATGTTCGAGCATTGGGTCATGGACGAAAAACACGTCATCAAGTTCAATTACGTTGAAGGTGATTTCGAAGCGTTGCTCAACAAAGGCATCGCCGGCCGGCGACAACCAGCTCTTTGCCAACACAATCTACAAGCAGGCCGGCTACACTCAGGAGCTTTCCTATATGGCTTAGGACGCCCACGGACAGATTATCGAGCGGGGCGTGCATTATACAGACGGCGCCAAGATCGACAGCGCCTGGGTCAAGAAATATCCGGATTTGCCCAACAATTACGACACCACCCATCGCGGCACATTCACCAAGCCATATCGAGACCTCGTTATCGGAAGCGCCGACGAAAACGTGCTCAAGACCGGTGGCGGCGGTGACTATCTCTACGGCCTGGCGGGCGATGACAAACTGGTCGGCGGAACAGGCGGCGATCGACTAAACGGCGGGGCCGGACACGACGAGTTGATCGGGGGCGCAGGTCTCGATTATGCAAGTTACAAACTCGCCACCAAGGGCGTGACCGCCGATATTTCCGATGCGTCGCAAAATACCCACGACGCCGCAGGCGACGTCTTCAAGTCGATAGAAGGATTGACCGGTTCCGGCTTCGCAGACAGGCTGCGAGGCGACGACCAACACAACATGATCGAGGGGCGCGGCGGAAGAGATCGCTTGGAAGGGTTTGGGGGCAACGATGTTCTCGATGGCGGCGAGGGCGTGGACCATGCCTATTACCAGTCCCAATTTGCTTCATACCATTTCGACAAATCCGCAGGTACAATCTCCAGCAAGGCCGAGGGCACAGACCACCTCATCAATGTCGAGTTCGCAGTCTTTTCTGATGGCACACTCAACCTTGTTACCGGAAAATTCGAAAGCAACGCTGCGGAAGAGCACATGCATGCAGAAAGGCTCACAGAAGCATTGGATCTCACGAGTAGAGCGGACTATCTAGTCTGATGCTCGTGCCAGCCTTGGGGATTCGTCCAGCAGATGACGCCAGCTTCTGGAGCATGGAAATTGAGATTGCTGTGTCCGAGCGCAGTGAATGCAGGAAGCTCTATCGCTGAAGTCCGCATCTCTTACCTCTGCCATCCAACTGTTGCGGTGGGTAGGGTAACAGCTGTTACCCTACTGGAATTGGCTCAGTAAGATTGATGGGGGTAACAGCTGTTACCCCCATCAATTGCCGTATCTCGAATCCGCAAGCCCGAACAAACTGCGCTCCAAATTCAGCTTTCCATCGATTGCACGTTCGACCATCGCCCGGAAGTAGCCACCCGGTTTCGAAATATGATCCGGATCGCGAATATACTTCTCCAGAACCGTGGCCAGAATCGCACTTGCTGCAAGAGGGCCGACCTTCGTGTGGCCATCAGCCCATCCGGCCTCGGACAGCCCAATCATCCGCCGGAAAACCTCTCCGGACCGCGCGATTGCGGACCAGCTATCAAATTCGATGCCAGTCATCACCTGCGCTTCACGGCAAGCTGACTTGAGTAGGCCGATAGAAACCGCGCCCAACACGTCAGCTTGGATTGAGCCGACTTGACGCTGTGGTTCAGGCGTCAATTTATCTTGCCAATTTGCCGGCGGTCCGCCAGGCTTTTTTTCTAAAGCCGTTTCGGCAGCGGAGCTGCCGTCAGTTAGTTTGAAGTTCCGCTCGTTAGAGCGGATCCGGTTTTTCTTACTTTCAGAATAAGGTTCTTGGGTTGTAGTCATATTAGGCGTGACGTTGATGTCACCCTCGCATGACAAACTAAGGGTGGTATCTTTCGGTCCGAGCGACACGACCGCCCGAGCATGCAGGGATCTCAAGTGCTCTGCGCGTGCATGCAATCCATCCAAGGAGAGTCCATCCTGCAGCTCTTTTCGAAGAGAGTCCGCTTCGTCGGGATACGCAACGCAAAGATCTTCAATAGCGCGAGAAAGGCGAGCAATGTCCCGTTTCGCTGCAAGATCTTCGTTTAGCTTCGAGTGGTATTCATTGACCGCATTTCGGATCTCGGCTGCGCGTACACGGGCAGGGGTGAAATCGATGCCGTACCCCGTAAGCATTTCACCATTCTCGCTTCGGTAAACAAACCGCCGTCCTGTTGAGCTGTCTCGATAGGCCGCGACGCCGAGTTCAACGAGCCTCCTGATGCAGCGAATGACGGTTCGCTCCGAGCGCATCGTGTATTCAGCCAGTTTCGCATTGGAAATGGCAACTACAGGCCGGCCGTCGCCCTTCCAGTCATCGGTCCGCGACAAGCCGAGGAGAATGTCCATGACGTGATAGGTGGTTCCGTCTATGCCGAGCACTGGCGCGGCACGTTTCAGAAGCAGCGCGATCTCGGCTTTACTTGTATCTGGAATATCGTTGGCCATCGCGAGGCGCGCACTGGCAACGATGCCAGGCGTCACGCGTCTGAATGAAGCTACATGAGCTGGTTCGGTCATAGCAACCCTGCTGCGTCCTCGAGGAAAACGCAGTTCCCATCATCAGATTGTCAGGAAGCCCGCGGCATGCGCGCACAAAAATCCGGCCTCTGGGGTTACAGAGACTTGATTATGAGCGGCGACCGTCTTAGAATCAGTTTGCTAGAGCTGATGCTGACGGTTCGACTACGATCCGTTGGCTAATGGATTGGGGTCTACCGATTGCAGTCGGTGGACCCCCTTCAGTTTCTGGGGTTCAAGTCATCTCAGAATCCTTTTCCTGATTAGCCTGGAATTCGTCCACCAGGTCCGGCAGCCGTTGCAGCAGCCATGCCGAAAGCCCTGGGAGTCGATTGTCTGGAATGGATATTCTTGTCCCCGTTTCTGTCCGCTTTGCCGAGATCAAAGCACCGTTGGCGACCGGGATCTCGATTATTTCCGAGGAAGACTTTGGGGATTTTGCTAACGCGTCCAAGATCAGGCCGAAACGCTGATCGCTGTCGCTCTCGCTCCAGGCCTTCGAAGCTACAAGCTCGTCGATCGTCATCTGCTGCGACGCGCTTAAACTACGATCAATGATGAGGGCGCCGAGCTTTTCCCATCTCGGCCGGCCAACCGCGGGCGCGGAGCCGATCTGTCGAATGAGGCTCTCCGGAATCAAAGCAACGGTGTTCGTTAGAGTCGAAATATAACTTATTTTTTGACCCTCTTTTCGCCCAAGAGCGTTCGAGATCGTTTCGCGCGTATAACCGCGATCCTTCAACGCGAGGGCGAAGAGACCCTGCTCGACAAAGGACAGGTTCAATCGCTCGGAATTTTCAATTCCCTGTGAGACCACCAGTTCTTCATCGGTCATTTCCCGGATGATTGCTTTCACCGGACGCTTGAGGATCTGGCATGCTCGAAGCCGGCGATGACCATAGGCTGCCTGATAGTGACCGGCTTTCCCACCGATGGGACGCACGAGAATAGGAAGCTTCTGTCCGGACTCTTTGATGCCTTCAACGAACGCATCAAAGCTAACATCGCCTTCAATGTCGAGACGATCACTCACGAAGGAGGGGATGACCTTTTCGGGGTCGATCTCCACGATAGATTCAGCCGAGAGAAGCTGATCATGCAGACGCTTGTTTTCCTCCTCAATTGATACGAACGCGCGGTCCATCGACTTGACGGCCGTCGAACCCACACGCTTCTTGTCTGTTTCAGAGGAGGCCGGGGACGATTGCCTGGCAAGCGCATCGGGATCAACGTTCCCGAAAAGAGACTTCATGCGCTGATTTCGTTCGCGCGGATTGACCATCACCTACCCCACACCTGTTTGATGTGCTGGAAGATCTCGTCATTGACGGCATCGACGGATTCAAGCGCCCGGTTCAACGTGTCCCGGCTCACACTACCCCGCGTAAGCTCGTAGAGGCTTTTCTTCTCAAGACCGGCACTTGCGATGGCGGTCGTATCAACGACTGCAGGTGCAAGGACATCGTCCTTGAACAAGGACCGAAGGAGAGTGACGACGTTGACCTGCGGCCCATCGTTCGGATTGTGTCGTGTGATGACGTAACGAATAAAGTCGTGGCTTAGAACGCCCCCACGTTCCTCAATGACGTGCATAAGATCGCTCATCATAGCGAGGAACTGGTTCATACTGGCTACGTCAATCATAGCCGGATGGATCGTAATGAGCAGTCCGGTTGCCGCACACAAGGCGCCAAGTGTCAAATATCCGAGTTGGGGTGGGGCATCGATAAGTACGACGTCATAGTTTTGCTCCACCTCTGCAATTACAGCTGCAAGCCTCCGGAAGAAGATTTCATCTCCTCGGCCATACCCTTCAGCTATCGCCTGCGGCGTCTCATGTTCATATTCCATAAGTTCCAAATTAGCCGGAATCAAATCGATCCCGTCGAAGTAGGTGTTCCGAATGACATCCTGTATTGGGCGGCGGCGATCGTCGTACCGGATTGCCGCATAGACCGTCTCGTTCTCGTCGACATCAAACTCCGGCTGATATCCGAACATTGCTGAGAGAGAAGCTTGAGGATCAAGATCAATGGCGAGGACACGAAGACCTTTGATGGCGAGATAATGAGAAAGATGGACTGTTGTGGTAGTCTTGGCAGATCCACCTTTAAAATTAGCGACGGCTATGACCTGCAGCTTGTCGCCTTCACGGCGCCGCGGGAAGAAATCGAGCGCTTCTCCTGGGCGTTTGCGGGCAAGGTGCTCTCGGATCTGGTTGACCTGCGAAAGGGTATAGATACGCCGCCCGTTGTCCTGCCGATCTGGAATGGCGCTCTCTCCATCCAAGGACATTTGCCGTAAGGTCGATTCCGCGATCCCAAGCAGCATCGCCACCTCGCGTGAAGTAAAGGTCTTCAACGACTTCGCGGTCTCGGGTTCGTACAGACGCTCGCGTATCGACTGCAATTGTGCCGATAGCAATTGGGACTGCCGACTGATCTTGTCCGCAGAGGATTCAAGTGGTTCGCTGAGCCGCGCATTCGTCTTCATTTTGCCTCACGACGGTTTTTTCATGATCGTCGCTAAATTTCCGTCGAGGGCACAGTTACCCGATTCCGTGTTCGCGTCAAACGATAGTTGGTTAACGAAACCTTAACAACGGGAATTGCTCGTCGCACCATTTCGTTAAAATATACAACATTTTCAATGCGTTTCCCGCCAAAGGCCAGACACGTCACAGACGGCCTACTGACACTTTTGTTAGTAAAAAACCCCTCTCAAGACCTCTGGCGAGCCTGCTGGAAGAGAAAAAACCGAGAATCACCGCTAACACTTTTGCGAGTAGATTGGCTGCTCCACCCCGTGCACACCTCCCGCGACGATTCACGCAGGAGGCCCGTTCAATGCACCTAAAAGCGATCCGCCATGCCAAGGCGCCCGAAGATCTTCAACTACTCGACCAAATGCATCGCCTTCGTGCGACGGTATTTGGCGGGCGGCTTTCCTGGAAAGTTCAATGCTTCGATGGCAGAGAATTCGATGAATTCGACGCCTTGTCACCCACTTACATCGTAGCGATCAGTTCCGACGAACGCGTCGTCGGATGTGCCCGATTGCTGCCGGCAACCGGCACGACAATGTTGCAGACAGTCTTCCCACAGCTCCTCCACACTGGTCACCTTGCCTCTCATCAACGCATGATCGAAAGCTCACGATTTTGCGTCGACACTGCTTTCATCGAGGGGAGGGCAGGGGGCTCGCTTCACAATGCGACCTTGGCGATGTTTGCCGGCATCGTCGAGTGGTGCATGCTGAACGGCTATTCCGAAATCGCGACCGCAACCGATCTCCGGTTTGAGCGGATCCTCAAGCGCGCCGGCTGGCCAATGCGCCGCCTCGGCGCCCCGGTAATGATCAATGAAACACACAGTGTCGCTGGCGTCCTCGCAGCCGACCGCGCCAGCTTCGATCTTCTCCGTCCACAAACCTATCGCTCTTCGTTCGCCATCTCTAAACAGAAGGCAGCGTGAGACATGATGAGCTCACACCATCGCTCACTCGCGCGCCTGGTCAGCAAACTCCAGAATGCCCTCGGCGATCGCCTTTGTGTCGCACTCGAGGATCCAAGTGTGGTTGAGATCATGCTCAATCCGGACGGCAAGCTCTTCATCGAGAGATTGGGGCACGGAATCGCGGCCGCAGGCGAGATGCCACAGGCCGCCGCAGAAACCGTCATTGGCAGTGTTGCCCATGTCCTCAACTCTGAAGTCGATGATCGAAGCCCCATCATTTCCGGCGAACTGCCGATTGGCGGCCACCGGTTCGAAGGATTGTTGCCGCCGGTCGTCGCTGGACCTTCGTTTACGATCCGGAGGCGCGCGTCACGACTGATTCCGCTCGACGACTATGTTTCGAACAAGACGATGACGGCAAACCAAGCGGCAATCATCCGGAGCGCCGTCGCCTCGAAACTCAACATCGTCGTGGCCGGCGGCACAGGTTCGGGCAAAACGACCCTTACCAACGCTATCCTCGGTGAGATCGTTCTTCAGGCACCTGAAGACCGGCTAGTCATTCTCGAAGACACTGCGGAAATCCAATGTGCAGCCGACAACGCCGTATGCCTGCATACGAGCGATACCGTCGATATGTCGCGTCTGCTGAAAAGCACGATGCGACTGCGTCCCGACCGCATCATTGTGGGAGAAGTCCGCGATGGTGCGGCGCTTACGTTATTGAAAGCCTGGAATACCGGTCATCCGGGCGGGATAGCGACAATACATTCGAACACCGCACGCTCAGCCCTGCAGCGGCTCGAACAGCTAACCGCTGAAGCCAGTCAGCAGCCGATGCAGGCTGTCATCGGCGATGCCGTCGATCTCGTCATTTCAATCGAGAGAACGCCCAAGGGACGGCGGGTTTCGGAAATCCTCCATGTCAGCCGCTTTGTGGGCGGGCAGTACCAAATCGAACCCTACGCAGAGGAAGCACTCGATGCAGCTTAAATGGAAATTCAGTTCGCTTAGTTTAGCCGCTATCGGTTTGGTTCTTCTGGCTTTCCCCGCACTCGCCAGTTCAGGCGGCAGTCTTCCGTGGGAAAGCCCTCTGCAGCAGATCCAGGCATCCATCACAGGTCCTGTTGCGGGTGCCATCGCCCTGGCTGCCGTCGCGATCGCCGGCGGCATGCTGATCTTCGGCGGCGAACTGAACGACTTCGCCCGGCGGCTCGTCTACATCGTGCTTGTCGCCGGCATCCTACTGGGTGCGACAAACATTGTCGGCTTGTTCGGCGCAACCGGCGCATCGATCAGTGCTGTCGATAATCAGTTGGCACCTCCGCAACCGAATGGCGGGGAGGTTGGTCATGGCTGAGTCATTCACGGGCCTTCAACGAAATCGGATTCATCGCGCTCTTTCACGCCCGAATCTCCTGATGGGCGCCGATCGGGAATTGGTCCTGATCACCGGTCTCGCCGCTGTCATTCTAATCTTCGTTGTGTTGACCACTTATTCCGCGCTCTTCGGCGTGGCTGTGTGGATCGTGATCGTCGGCGCGCTTCGCATGATGGCCAAATCAGATCCTCTGATGCGTCAGGTGTATATCAGGCACATTTCCTACAGACCTTATTACAAGCCAACCGCTTCGCCTTGGCGCAAATACTGAGGAGGCCGTTTTGGTTGCTCTTAAACGCTTTCGTGCCACCGGCCCATCCTTTGCGGATCTCGTTCCCTATGCCGGTCTAGTCGACAATGGCGTCCTTCTTTTGAAAGACGGAAGCCTGATGGCCGGCTGGTATTTTGCCGGGCCTGATTCCGAAAGTGCCACCGACCTCGAGCGCAACGACCTGTCGCGGCAGATCAATGCAATTCTGTCGCGGCTCGGAAGCGGCTGGATGATCCAAGTCGAAGCCGTCCGGGTCTCGACCTTCGACTATCCATCGAATGACCTCTGCCATTTCCCCGATGCCGTCACACGTGCGATCGACGCGGAGCGTCGGGCGCATTTCGAGCGAGAGCGGGGACATTTCGAGAGCAAGCACGCGCTGGTCCTGACCCATCGGCCGCTTGAGTCCAAAAAGACGGCTTTGAGCAAATACATCTATTCCGACGAGGAGAGCCGCAAGCAGACCTATGCGGACACGGCGCTATTCATCTTCAGGAACGCGATCCGCGAGATCGAGCAATACTTCGCCAACACCGTTTCGATTCGGCGGATGGAAACACGTGAGGTTCGCGAGAGGGGAGGGGTGCGCATCTCCCGCTATGACGATTTGCTCCAATTCGTCCGCTTCTGCATCACCGGCGAGAACCACCCGATCCGACTTCCAGATGCTCCCATGTATCTCGACTGGGTTGCCACTGCGGAACTCGAGCACGGGCTGACTCCCAAGGTCGAGAACCGTTTCCTCGGTGTTGTCGCACTCGACGGCCTGCCGTCGGAGAGCTGGCCCGGGATTCTCAACAGCCTCGACCTGATGCCACTCACCTATCGCTGGTCGTCGCGCTTCATCTTCCTCGATGCGCAAGAGGCGCGCCAGAAGCTTGAGAGGACGCGCAAGAAGTGGCAGCAGAAAGTCAGGCCTTTCTTCGACCAACTTTTTCAAACGCAAAGCCGGTCAGTCGATCAGGACGCGATGACGATGGTCGCTGAGACGGAGGACGCGATCGCGCAAGCGTCATCGCAGCTTGTTGCCTACGGCTATTATACGCCCGTGATCGTTCTCTTCGACGGCGATCGCGAAGCGCTGCAGGAAAAAGCCGAGGCGATCCGAAGGCTGATTCAGGCCGAAGGATTCGGGGCAAGGGTCGAAACGCTCAATGCCACCGACGCCTATCTTGGAAGCCTGCCAGGCAACTGGTACGCCAACATTCGCGAACCCCTGATCAATACGAGCAACCTCGCAGACCTGGTCCCGCTCAATTCGGTCTGGTCGGGAAGCCCGGTCGCACCATGCCCATTCTATCCTCCGAATTCGCCACCGCTGCTGCAGGTCGCCAGCGGCTCGACGCCGTTCCGGCTCAACCTGCATGTCGACGACGTCGGCCATACTTTGGTATTCGGACCAACCGGCTCTGGGAAGTCAACGCTTCTGGCACTGATCGCCGCCCAATTCCGGCGCTACGAACGCGCGCAGATATTCGCCTTCGACAAGGGCAGCTCCCTTCTGCCGTTGACGCTGGCCGCCGGCGGCGATCACTACGAGATCGGCGGTGACCATGCGGAGGAGGGGAACGCCTTGGCTTTCTGCCCGCTCTCGGACCTTGCCACCGACGCAGACCGTGCCTGGGCCACCGAATGGATCGAGATGTTGGTGGGGCTGCAGGGCGTCACCATCACGCCCGATCACCGCAACGCAATCTCTCGGCAGGTAGGCCTAATGGGCGGCGCACCCGGGCGCTCGCTGTCGGATTTCGTGAGCGGGGTGCAGATGCGTGAGATCAAGGACGCGTTGCATCATTATACGGTCGATGGTCCCATGGGCCAGCTTCTCGACGCCGAGACCGATGGGCTAACGCTCGGTGCCTTCCAGACTTTCGAAATCGAGCAACTGATGAACATGGGCGAGCGTAATCTCGTGCCCGTCCTCACCTATCTCTTCCGCCGCATCGAAAAGCGCCTCGACGGCTCGCCAAGCCTGATCGTGCTCGATGAAGCATGGTTGATGCTCGGCCACCCGGTGTTCCGAGCCAAGATCCGCGAGTGGCTGAAGGTTCTTCGCAAGGCCAATTGTGCGGTTGTGCTTGCCACACAGTCCATTTCAGACGCAGAGCGCTCCGGGATCATCGACGTGCTGAAAGAATCCTGCCCGACGAAGATCTGCCTTCCGAATGGAGCCGCCCGCGAGCCCGGCACCCGCGAATTCTACGAGCGGTTCGGCTTCAACGCGCGCCAGGTGGAGATCGTTTCGAACGCCATTCCCAAGCGAGAATATTACGTCGTCTCCCCTGAAGGCCGGCGGCTGTTCGACATGGCGCTCGGTCCCGTGGCGCTTAGCTTCATCGGTGCATCCGGCAAGGAAGACCTGAAGCGCATTCGAGCGCTTCGTGCCGAATACGGCCGCGACTGGCCGATTCACTGGCTTCAGATGAGAGGAGTTCACGATGCCGCATCGCTGCTCAACGTCGAATAGAATGATCGCCGCTCTCGCGGCCATTGCCCTGGCGATCGGCAGTACAGTGCCCGCCGATGCCGGCACCGCCACCGGTGCTGCGACCGAATGGACGCAGGTGCTGAACAACGGGGAGCTTGTTGCCCTGGTTGGAAAATCCGGCGAGCAAATCCAGAACCAGCTCACTCAGATCAATCAGTTGGCACAGCAGATCGAAACGCAGTTGAACATATATCAGAACCTGCTGCAGAACACTGCAACCCTTCCGTCGCATATGTGGGGGCAGGTCGAGAGTGACCTCAGTCAGCTCCGGAGCATTGTCGATCGGGGCCAGAGCATCGCATTCTCGATGGGCAATGCCGACGACGTGCTGCAGCAGCGATTCCAGAGCTATTCGACGCTGCAGACCAATCTGCCAAACAATGAAACCTTCTCCTCGACCTATCAAACCTGGTCGGACACCAACCGCGACACGATTGCGAGCACGCTGAAGGCGGCAAGCCTCACGGCCGATCAGTTCGACAGCGAGGAAAACACCATGTCCTCACTGCGGTCCATGTCGGAAACGGCCGACGGCCAGATGAAAGCTCTGCAGGTGGGCCACGAGATCGCCGCGCAACAAGTCGCGCAGATGCAAAAGCTTCGTGGTCTCGTCTCCCAGCAGATGACAATGATGGGAACCTGGCTCCAAACCGAGCAGACCGACAAAGACCTGGCACAGGCACGCCGGGAGAAATTTTTCGGCGCAACCGCGCCTTCCACTTCCGGCGGCGAAAAGATGAAGGTGGAATGGTGAGAACCAAAGTGATCCTGACCGCGATCGCGACCATTCTTGCTCTCGGGAGTGCCGGCATCTGGTTCATCATCCCGGAAAAACAGGCGGCACAAGAGCGTCATGCGAAGTTCTTCGACTCGTCGAAAGATTACGCAACCTCGGGCGGCGAGAAAATGAAGGTCGAATGGTGACGCCCATGAACACGAAACAACTCGCCGCGCTGCACGCGGCATTGTTCGTTGCAGCCTGCGCTACGCTCTCGGCACAGCCCGTACTCGCGCAGGAGGGCTCGGTACTGACCTCCCTTCAAACCCAGATCACGACTGCCGCGAAAGGGTGGGAAACCACCGTCATGGATGCGGCAAAGTCACTGTTCTGGATCCTCGCGACTATTGAGATCGGGATCGCAGCCGTTTGGCTGGCGCTCCAGGCAGCCTCTCTCGATAGCTGGTTTGCCGAGCTAGTCCGAAGGATCATGTTCGTCGGCTTCTTTGCCTTTGTGCTGGCGCAGGGACCGAGTTTCGCCAAAGCGGTCGTCGACAGTCTCTTTCAGATTGGCGCCGGCGGTGGCACCGCATCGCCAGCGGACGTCTTCAACGCGGGACTCGCCGTCGCGACCAAGATGTCGGAGAAGATCCAGTTCGGCCTTTTCGAGGACAATGCGCTGGCGATCTCGGCCGCCTTCGCAATGGTTGTCGTGGTTATTTCGTTTTCGCTCGTCGCAGCAATTTTCGTCTCTGTCATGGTGGAGATGTATCTCGGCCTGCTTGCGGGAATGATCATGCTTGGTCTTGGAGGGTCGTCGTACACGAAGGACTTCGCCATCCGATATCTGATCTACGCCTTCTCGGTGGGCATGAAGCTCATGGCATTGGTCATGATCTCTCGCATCGGTTCGGAAGTGCTCATTGGGTTGGCAAACGAGCCAGACGTCGGCGACCAGTTCCAGACGGCGCTTGCGATTGCCGGCATCGCTGTCGTGGTGTTCATCATCGCAATGTATGTGCCGAACATCATTCAAGGCGTTGTTCAGGGAGCTTCGGTTTCCGGAGGCATGGAAGCGATCCGGCACGGCGGTCAAGCGGCGTCCTTCGGAGCCGGGGCGGGCTTCCTCGCGGGCGGCGCAGTCGGCGCGGGCTTTCAGGCCGGGCAGGCGGCGCGTGCGGCTGGATCGTCGGTCGCGGGCGCTGCGTTGCGAGGGATCGGTGCTGGAATCGGATCGGCGGCCCAAGCTGCCGGCTCCGCAGGGAAGGAGAAGGCGATCGGCGCTCCCGGCGCCTATGCGGGATCGATTCTGGGTCTCGCCAATGCCAAGCTGGCACAGAGCCGCGGAAGTCACGGCGGACCAAAGCCACCTCCCGAACGCAAAGATTAACAGCAATCAGAAAGCGATGACCGATGGAATCGAACCGCGTCCCGGAAAACCCCTACATTGCTGCGCGGCAGGAATGGACGGAACGATACGGATCGTATGTGCGAGCCGCCGCTGGATGGCGCATTGTCGGAATATTGGGCCTGACCATGGCCGTGATTGGCTTTGGATATGCGATGTATCTCAGCACGCAGGTCAAGCTTGTGCCCTACATCGTCGAGGTCGACAAGCTGGGAACCGCCGTGACGGCCGGTTTCCCCGAGCAGATCGAATATGCGGACGTGCGGGTGGTGCGTTCGACGCTCGGCAATTTCGTCACGAGCTTTCGTTCGATCACGCCGGACGCGGTGGTCCAGAAACAATATATCGACCGAACTTATGCGCTGTTGCGAATGTCCGACCCGTCGACCGAGAAGGTCAACGCCTGGTTCAGAGGCAATTCACCGTTCGAGAAAGCAAAGACTGCAACAGTCGCCATAGAAGTCAATAACATCGTGGCGCTCTCCAACCAGACCTACCAGATCGACTGGACCGAATACGAACGGGATCGCAAGGGCAAGGAAACGGGCACACGCAGGTTCCGCGGGATCGCGACGGTAGCACTGACCGCGCCGCAGGACGAGGCGACCATCCGCCTCAATCCGATCGGTCTTTATGTCCGCGATTTCGACTGGACAGCGCAGCTCTAAAGGCAAGGAATTCTTAATGCACAGAACTGGATTGATGGCAGCCGCCGGCTGCATGGCTGGACTCGTTTTCGCGATGGGCGCTCACGCCCAGAGCATGACGGCCGATGAGCTCAAGGCCACCAGGCTATCGAACAAGTGGCGGGGAACGGCTGGCCTCGTCACCACGGGACCGGACGGAAAGGTGATCTTCCTGTTCGGCGAAACGCAGCCCTCCGTCGTCTGCTCGCCACTTCAGGTCTGCGATATCGAGCTGCAGGGCGGCGAAATCGTCCGCGACGTCCTGGTCGGCGACACCGTCCGTTGGAAAGTCGAACCGGCAACATCAGGCGCCACCGGTGGACAAGCGATCCATCTGATCGTGAAGCCATCGGAGCCCGGTCTCATCACCTCGATGGTCGTCACAACGTCGCGGCGCACCTATCATATCCAGCTCAAGTCCCATCCGAGCCAATACATGGCCCGCGTCGGCTTCGAGTACCCAGAAGACGTCTCGACCAAACTCGCTGACATCAACGCGCGGATCGAAACAGGTAGGTTCCCTGGGGCAGCGCCCGACAAGTTGAGCTTCTCTTATTCGATCAGCGGAAGCGCGCCCTGGCGGCCAAAGCGGGTCTATTCGGATGGTGAGAAAACCTACATCCAATTTCCAAGATCGATCTCGGGACAGGATGCACCGGTCTTGTTCGTCGTCTCCGGCGGCCAGAACCGCATCGTCAACTATCGGATGAAAAACGACATGATGATCGTCGACTACGCAGTCGACAGGGCGATCCTCGTGTCCGGTGTTGGCTGGCATCAGCAGAAGATCACGATCAGGCGGGGAGGCTAACCATGCGCAAGCTGATAGTGCTTATCCTGACCGCCGCCGTCATATCGGGCTGCCAAATATCGAAGGACGTGTTCTCCACGAACGCGATGCCCACCACGGTCACCGGAGCGGCCGCGGGCGCTATCGCCGGGGACCTGGCGAGCAGGCTCGTCGAGCAAATCGGCACGTCGCCAAAAGCACCGATCAAGATGGAAACAGATTCCACCGAATTTGCTACGGCACTCGTGGCCGCTCTCAAGGGCTGGGGGTTCACGGTCATCACCGACGGAAAGGCTCCCAAAGACGCAAAGCCCGTGGAACTGACCTATTCGATCCTCAACGTCGATGGCCAGTTTCTCGTTCGCCTGTCGACGCCTTCGATCGCACTTGGGCGTGCATACATCCCGACGGCAGCAGGAGCGACACCTGCCAGTCCGCTTTCGATCATGCAGCACACCTGACCGGAGAAGTTCATGGTTCAGTCGCTTCAGCTTGGTGCCTCCGGCACTACAGACGGCCAGCAAGGCATGCGCCGCCTCAATCGCTTACCGATTATTGTGGCCGTCGCCATTGTGGTGCTGTTCATCGGCGTTGTCGTCATCGGCATCTCTTGGCGCGGCCTCATCTTCAACCGCGACAACGGCCTCGACAGCGCGTCGAACACGCCAGCAACCAACTTCGGTGATCAGCTCAAAAAGGGGATTACTGACGGGATCATCGGCGATCCAGACAAGCAGGAGATGTTTCAGCCAACGCCGGTCGTCGTCGCAAAAGACGACAAGCCGAAAACTGCTATCGAGCGTCCACTGGAACGGCAGAATAATCAAAAATCCCGGATTGAATCGGACGAGGAGTGGAAGGAACGGCTAAAGCGAGAGCAGGACGAACAATATATCCGCGAGGCGCAGCGCCAACGGATGGCGCGGCTTCAGGCTCGCGCCACGGCGCTCGATTCGCCGCTGAAAGTCGACATCTCAGAAGTTGAGAAAACCGCAGCAAATCCCACCGATCCCAGCCGTCAGAATACGACAGCGACTACGAGCAATGCATCCGATCTCTATGCCGCCGCCATGAAATCCGGCCTCGCGGGGCAGACCGTCGATCAGAACGGCCAAGCGACCAAGGAGGATTTCTTCAATCAGGATATCAAAGACCTGGGCTATCTGCCGAACAAGGTTGTACCGCAGATGTCCCTCTACGAGCTGAAGCGCGGCTCGGTCATTCCTGCCACTTTGATCACCGGCCTCAATTCCGATCTTCCGGGCAGGATCACAGCGCAGGTCAGCCAGAGCGTCTACGATAGTGCTACCGGTTACCGCCTGCTCATTCCGCAAGGCGCCAAATTATTCGGCCGTTATGATTCCAAGGTGTCCTTTGGCCAGGAGCGCGTTCTCGTTGTCTGGACCGACCTCATTTTCCCGAATGGATCGACCCTACAAATTGGCGGCATGGCCGGCACCGATGCCGAGGGCTATAGCGGTTTCAGTGACAAGGTCGATCGCCACCTCTGGCGAACATTCGGATCGGCTGCCCTAGTCGCATTGATCGGAACCGGGATCGACATGTCTATGCCTCAAAGTTCGACGCTCGAGACACAAGAGACGGCGTCCGATGCTGCTAGGCGGAATTTCGCGGAATCGTTCAGCCGGGTCGCCGAGCAAACGATCTCGAAGAATCTGGACGTCCAGCCGACGATCCAAATTCGACCTGGCTACAAATTCAATGTCCTTGTCGACCAGGACATCATTTTCCCATCTGCCTACAGGGAAAACTGAGCGGAGCCTATTTCAGAGGTTGAAAACAAATGTTGCGATACAATCACACATTCGCGATAATATTACTAATATAATCATGTTTTCGACGGGAAAGCTTGATCCCTGCGATAGCGCAGTTAGAGCACTAGCATGCCTCGATTTTTGAGGCCCAATAAGAAACATGCAACCTGGTTGCGTTCATTACCTCAAACGGGAGGACGTGAATTGAATCAATGGTTTGAGAAGCTCACTGAAGTGGTCGTGCTTGCCCAGGACGAAAGCGGCGTCAAATTCGCGCTTCAGCGCGCGGCGATGAACGCTGGATTCTGCGCCTATGCCTATCTGAGTTTGCAAGCCGAGATGCCGAAGGCGATCTCCAGCTATGCGCAGGCGTGGCAGCAGCGGTACTTTGAACGCCACTATTCAAAGATCGATCCAATTGTGCGGGACGCGCACAGCAGGATGGAGGCGTTCGCCTGGTCGAATCGAGCGACCCCGAAAATGACGAAAACCCACCGAACGTTCTGCGACGAGGCCTCGGAGTTTGGTATTCGATCCGGCGTCTCAGTCCCAATCAGAACGGGGTTTGGTCGATGGGCCATGCTCACCTTTGCATCCGATGACATTGATTTCGCCGAGCAGCAGTCATTGAATCCAGTTGCTGCGGCTGCGGCTGTCGGTCAGGTTCACTCGCGCCTCGAACTGTTGCGCGTGCGACCAACGCGTCATCAGCCCGTTCGTTTAAAGGCAGATGAACTTACTTGCCTGAGATGGTCTGCGGAAGGCAAATCCATGAAGGCGATTGCCACCATTGAGAACACGTCTTATGCGAATGTTGCCTTCTTCATCCGAAATGCAAAGGCGGCTCTTGGCGTGTCGACGCTTCCTCAAGCGACCGCGATGGCGAAGGAGCTCGGGATCATTTAACAGCTAGTGCGCCTTCGGCTTCGTCATTTCGGGAACATAACCGAGGATGTCGAGAAGGGTAGAGACGACAGTTTGCTGAGCGTGAACTGCGATCATCGCGGTGACGTAAGCTCGATCGATTTCATTGTGTCGATCGCCATCACCGGTCGAGGCTTCGAGCATCGCTTCGAGCCGCACAGCTTCATCCCGTAGGCGGCGGTGTTTTTCGACTTCCTGGACGACTAACTCCTCGACTTCCGACGGATCCCTGCCACGCAGCAAGCCGATCAGGGGCCTCAACACCAATTTATCATGCGAAACCGGGTCGTTGTGTTTTTCGTGCACTCTATCCACCAGCATTAACGGTGCGGGTCGCCACTGCATCTATTTACCAAGCCACGTGCGAAGACCGCAATTTACTCAAGCTACGTCACATCCGTGCGATGCCTATTAGCGAATTTGGACACTTTCGCAAAGGGTTGGCGTCGCCACCTAGGAAGGCGCTTACATACTATAGTTGATAAACTTAAAGTATGTAAACGGCGATCTTCCGCGCATGGATATGCGCAAACTGGTCGGCTCGAACTTCACGCGCCTGCGTCGGGAGAAGGGCCTGACGCAGGAGGAAGTCGCGGCTCGATCTGGCTACAGCCAGCAGTACCTCTCAAGTCTCGAGCGCGGCCGACGCAATCCGACCGTCATAACGCTCTATGAAATTGCTCAGGCTCTGGGAGTAAGCCACGTGGATCTGATCATGCCGGCTGATGACGCCGAACTCCATGGAAAATCCGACCTGTGATATAGAGCTTTCGGCTGAAGACCCGCCTTCATGACATGTGCGTCATATGGACACGTCGGATCGAATTGCAGAGGAAGGGATGTATTTGAGTTGGTTGGTAGAGTTTGGCGCCGAACGCCGCTGGCCCGGGGCTCACATGGTCCACAGTAGCGATAGCGGCGCTGCCTGGAGCTTTTCTCCAAATGGCGTGACTCTGTCGTGATCGTGTAAGACGAGCCCACGCACGAAACGCTCGCCGACCGCGTCTTGTAGCTGGCGCAGCCCGCGAAAATCGTCAGATTTCACCGTTGCTGACGCCTTTACTTCTATGCCAACGATCCTGCCGCGCCGATCCTCGATGATGACGTCGACTTCATCTTGGTCTCTCGTTCGGTAGTGCGAGAAAGATAAGCGCCGGCCTGACCAGGATGCCAGCTTCAGCAGTTCCGAAACCACGAAGCTTTCAAGCAGAGCGCCAAATCGGGTCTTGTTGTCGCGCAACGCATCTGCCTCATCCTCTCGCAAAGTGGCAAGCAATCCCGAGTCCAGGAAGTGAAGCTTTGGTGTCTTGACGAGCCGGCTCAACCGGTTGTTGGACCAGGGGACAAGTGTCCTGATCAGAAAGAGGCGCTCAAGGATAGCAACATATTTCTGTGCTGTAATGTTCGACAATCCAAGCGCTGCGCCGAAACTGCTGTAGTTGACCAATTGTCCGGCGTGCTCCGCAAGGACATCCAGCAACCGTGGGAGCCTGTCTAACTGGTCGATGTTTGCGATGTCGCGCACATCGCGGTCCAGGATCAAATCCACATAGTCTTCGAGCCAAGCGGTCCGCCGGTCGGTCGTCGGCCGGCGCAAAGCTTCTGGATAACCGCCCTGTAGCACCGTCGCTATCAGGTCGTCACCAACCACCGTGTCCTCCCCTGTAGAAGGCTCCTCTCCGGCAAACAGCCGATCCAGCAGATGACCCGGGGTGGATCGGATCTCAGATTGGGCAAATGGCAACAGTGGGACAACAGCCATACGACCAGCGAGCGAGTCTGCAATTGCAGGAACGGTGGCCAGATTGGCTGAGCCCGTGAGCAAGAACCGACCAGGCTCATCATCGCGATCGACGCTTTCCTTGATCGCCAATATCAATTCGGGCGCCCGTTGCACCTCGTCGATCACGGCCCGTTTGATGCCTCGGACAAAGCCGATCGGATCGGTCCTTGCTGCATTAAGCGTACCGAGATCGTCGAGGGTGATAAATGGACGATCGGAGCCAGAGACCTGTCGCGCAAGGGTCGTCTTTCCGGCTTGCCGCGGGCCGGCGATGAGCACGACGCGTGTGTCAGCCAGCGCAGTTTCAACAATCGGTCGGGCTTTTCGTTCTATCAGCTTTTTCGGTGGCGGTGAGTCTGTCATCGGCTATCATTAACCGAGTCGTCGGCCAATTTAAAGTATACGCCCGGCTAATTTTAATTTTCGCCACGGCTAGTTAAAAGCAACGTCAGCCTCGCTCGGACCGCACTCCTGACAAATTGTAAGGGTTGAAGGCCCGGACCAACCTCTGGGGAGTTACACTAATATCATGCTTTTGAATCGCACTAATTTTCTGCATTTTGACCGCATAGAAGGACAACCCAACGCTAATGCTGGCCACCGATCCGAGAAAGATCGATCCGGATGCCAGCGTCTTGCACCTTCGATTGAGAAGACGCGCTTGGCTCAACAGGTTGATCGGCCGTCGTTGGCACGTCGCGCTGGACGGCACCGCTGGGTTGCTCGACTACCGCACTGCCCGGATCCTTAACCTGAAACACGCTCTCTCCCTCGAACTCGCCCGTTTTCCAGGAATAAACGGCGTCCTCGAATATCTGTGGGAAAACGTCCGCACTCTTGGGGTTTCCATACCATTTGGCGACGATCCGAAGGATCTTGGCGAACATCGTGGTGCCCATGCGAAGGTTCGCGCAGGGCTCGACTATATCCGCTTTCAGTTCCGATGCGTCCTGCACGCCGACACCAGCTGGAAACTGCGTGAGGCCCACGCGAACGACTGCATGCCCCACACTCTGCCGGATGATCTCCATTGCCTGATCCGTCGTTGTCGCTTTCGGAACGAGGATCAACCGTCCCCCCGATTTCACCGTGATTGCGAGTGGATCGGGATTTCCTACCGCATCAAGGAATTGCTCGACGATCGCGGGTTTCAGGGAGGGATCCGCGCATTGTTTGATCAAAATGGCGTCCAGCATCGATGGCTCCAGAGCTCAGCTGTTGAAGGAAATGACGAGGGGTTTGGCGAAGAGACGCGCCCAGGCTTCAGAGCTGGCACGTTGAATTGCGACGACGGACGTGCCGGCAGTCCACCAATCGTTGCCTACGGCAACGATGATGTCCGGATCGTGCGTCATCGATTGAAGGATCGGCCAGACGATCAGTTGCTCGTAGCATATCAAGGGCGCAATGCGCGTCCCGGCGACCTGGGTCACTGGGTTTTCGAAGAAATGGGGGTGGGTTTCGCCACTATCGCCCGTCCAGACCTGCCACGGCTGCCACATCGAACCCGGAACAGGCATCCGCTGCCGGTACACGATATCGCTCCGGTGCTCGGTGATGGTCAAAAGAACGTTGTCGTAGCCGGATGCCTGGACGACCGAGGCTCCAGCGAGGACCGTCAATTCGCTACCCTTCAATTCCTGTTGCCAAAGACGGCGCACGGTCGGTGTCCAGAAGCCCAAAGCGCTTTCCGGGAGAACGATATTTTTGATGCTGCCGGATGCATCGTCTCTAACGGTGGCAATCAGGGCACGGTGGTGTTGAATGCTTGCGTCACGTCCGAGAGATGCACCGAGTTCCAGATCGACACCGCGCCAGCCATCGGGTAGAGGCGCCTCGGTCCAGATCGCGGCGGACCAAAGCCAAAAGCCCGTGAAGGCGATGGCGACAGCCGGCCACATGCGGGTTACGAGGCCCATGAGGCCGGCTGTCATTGCCACCAGTCCCCACCACCCCCATCCAGGAAACAGCACGCCGGCCGCCGTCACGGGATGCGCCCAGCCGGTGATGCCGAGGGGCGGAAACGCCATAAGCACCGCCGCCATGAGATAGAGAAATGGACGAAGGCGAGCATGCCTCGTCCAAAGGATCGCATGCACGGTGACAAAACTTAGGGATGCGCAGAGCCACAGAGCAAAGCCCGGCCATAGGTCGGACGCATAGAAAGCCGCGACGCCTTGTGGAAGACCGCGCGATGCCGCCAGGAAATACCCGGCAGAGACGAGCGCCACCACAGATCTGCTTTGCGCTCGCGCCCAAAGAATTGGAAACGCCAATGCGATGGGGAGCAGTAGGACGTGACCACTCCACCCGACCGACCCGGCAATGATCGCAGCGGTGATCAGCAGCGTTGGTTCGAGTTGATCACGGTGCATAGGTCAGGACCTGTTGTGCCAGACCAAGAATGCCGGAGGCTGGGACGGGACCGAAATAGCGGGAATCGTAGGAGCCCCCGAATGACGAGTGCAGGAAGACGCGACCCGCCGGCACGATCCCGCCCCCGAACGGCGTCAACGGTCGTCCCAATCCGTCTCGATGCCGAAGATCGGAGCGAGGAACTGGATGTCCATCGATGCTGACGCTTATGCCGATGTCGACGCGCTGTCCGGCGATGGCGATCACCTTCTTGATCAGCGGGGCGATGCCGCCCGGGCAAAGGCCGGAGCGCAGATAACCGCGACCGCGCGCCTCCTGCATGGCCGCCGTCCGCGGCGGGCAAATGAAGACGACATCGCCAGCGGCAGGTGGGCGATTGAGCTTGACGATACGCCAGAGACCGAGCGGTTCGCTCGGGGTGAGGTTGATCCGATAGCCGCCAAACCCGGCCATCACGATTGCAGCAAGAAGCACTGCTGTGACCGTCGCCACGGCAGGAAGGAGTGGTGTGTGAGGCCGCCGCGCAGGCGCCATTTCCATGTCAGGCTTGTTCATTTCAGCGACAGTCCCTGACCCTTGGTCTGGCGCATCGTCTCTGCCTGTTTCACGGCTTCGACGGTTCGCTCATGCGCACTGAGTTTCTGCACCACGCGCATCAGGCTCCAGGCCGACTGGACTTCTGCCTTCTGACCGGGGCTCATGCCCGCAGTAATCGTCTTGAAGGTTTCACCATTGGTGTCCTTGGCGGCCAAGGGCAGGAAGGTGCGTTCACCGAAACGCTCAGCGACCGCCTTGGCAAATCCCTCCAGTTCCGCCTTCACCATCTTGTCGGCCAGCGCGAATTCGAGTGCCGACGGAAGGTCGTTGCGATCAATGGCGTCGCGCACGCGCTCGAGTGTCTGACGCGCATTCGGAGGGAGTGCCGGAATGTCAATCGACACCTTGCGGCGGACCGCCACTTCCTCCGCCTGATAGCGTTGTTCTGCTAGGCTGCGCTGGCGCATATAGTCGCCAAGGCTTTGGGCCAGCGCGGGAACATTCCGCTCGGCGCGATCGCGGTCATGCTTTTCGACGCGACTTGCGAGCAAGCCGGATTTCCCATTGAGCGGACCAAAGCTTTCCGGCTGGCTGGAAATCTTCGCAAGCGTGTCTTTCGCGACCGCCTCGTCCTTCAGCATGGCGTCGACGTTGACTGATTTGAAAGCGGCTTCGGGCTGCGCATAGACCAGATGGAAACGGGTCGACACGTCCTCCCATTGTTTCTTCAAACCAGGGTCTGCTTCGAGCTTGTCGGCGACCGCCTGTTCGACAGTTTTCGGGAATGTCGCGATACCGGCAACCATCGGCCTGGTCTCCTTGCTGCTTTGCGAGTGGGTTGGTTTGGGGGCTTTGGCGAAGCCGAGTTTGGCGCCAATGGCGAGGAGCCGGTCGGCAAGATCGGCCAGTTTCTGCTTATGGCGGATCGTCCATTCTAGCCGGTCGCGGGCAACGGTTCGGGCCACGTTTACGAGATGCAGGCCGCGCGCTTCTGCAAACCGCAACGCTTGGCGATAGAGGCTGCCCTTCTCGTAATCGAGCGTGGTCTCCTTGGCATTCTTTCGCGACAGGATCTTTATCAGGCCGCCAGCGAAAGCGAAGGATCGAGAGCCGTAATAGACGCGGAGATCCTCACGATGACGCGTCATCGCCACATAGGTCAGATGGCGATCCAGGGAGAGGGACGCGAGCACCTTCACCCTGTCTACAGTGGTGCCCTGGCTCTTATGGATCGTGGTGGCATAGCCATGGTCAAGATTGTTGTAGAAACGCTGTTCGACGGTAACCTGGCGGCGGTGCTCGCCTTCGCCGATCTCTGCGACAATGCGGTCTTGAGCGGCTTCGACGACCTTGGCGAGCATGCCGTTCTTGACGCCCAGCGAGCCCTCGTTCTTCAGGAATACGATCTGGTCGCCGGGCGCGAAATTGCGGTCTCCGTCCTCCGTCCGGAAGGCGAATCCTTCGCCAAGGATGCGGCGCTCGACGAGCTCGGCCCGTGCCATCTCATTGAGCGTGCGCACATCACGACGGAGGTGGGCGAGGATCAATGTCGTCTTGGTCGGATCGTAGTCCCGGTTCCATTCCGCGACGAGGTTTTCGACGGCTTGAGCTTTTAGTTCAGAGCCTACTATCCGGCCACTCGCACGATAAGCATCGACCGCCTTGCTGACATTGCCGCGCGCAAGATCGAGCGACGCGTCGCGCATCCATTACTCGCGCTGACGATAGATGGTTTCGAGTTCGGCATAGCCGATGCGATCGGCAATCGCTCGGAACGCCGCCCCCGCTTCGATCGGCTGAAGCTGTTCCGGATCACCGACCAAGACAAGCTTGGCGCCGGCCTTCGTCACCATCTCGACCAGGTGCGCCATCTGCCGCGACGACACCATGCCCGCCTCGTCGAGAACGAAGACGGTCTTTGCGTCGAGCTGGTTTCGACCTTGGTTCCAGCGAAGCTCCCAGGACGAAAGCGTGCGCGATGCGATCCCCGCTTCCTTCTCCAGTCCCTCCGCCGCCTTGCCGGCGAGCGCGCTCCCAACGACACTATATCCAGCCGCTTCCCACGCCTCGCGCGCTGCCTTCATCATCGTCGTCTTGCCCGCGCCGGCGCGACCGATGACGGCCGCGATCCGCTCGGGTCCCGCCACATGCTCGATCGCTGTCCTCTGCTCCTGCGACAAACGAGAATGGCGCGCAAACGTCGTCTCCAGCACTGCCCCCCGAACGCCATGGGAAGATCGCCCAGAAAGCCAGATTGCGCGGTTTGCCATCTCCGCTTCCAGCCGGATCAGCTCACGCGTCGTGTACTTCGCCGGCACCTGGGTCCCGGTCGCAAACGAGATCCTCTCGCGCTCGAGACGCAGCGCCTCGGGGCTCTGCAGAACGCGAGCCATTAAGCTCTGGAATAGGGCAGCATCGTCGACATAGCGATGCAGAGCTTTTGCCACGTCGCGCGCATCGAAGACGCTTTTCTCACGGGTGATCAGGTCGAGGACGATTTCCGGCCGACGCTGGATGCGACGAGCGTTCTCACTTCGTCGTGCCTCCTGCAGCTCGATCCGCTCAAGCTTAGGTGAGCCTGCCGATGACTGTTTTTCCGCCTGCTCCGCCTTACGGTCGATGGCCGTTGCGCCGACACCGATATGGATCGTCGGCTCAACGTCGATGCCCTGCTTTTCGAAGGATCGGCCATCGATCCGGATATCAAGATCGGCCATCGCCAGATGCCGGTTCTGGCAGGCGAACCAGCCGTCGCGAAACGCGTTGAAGTCGTCGAGGCTTCCGGCCCAGAGTTCATAGACGATCTTGCCAACGTCGTTGCGGATCGGATTGCCGTCCGGCGCGAGAACCGCGACCTTCTTGGCGCCGAACCCGTCTTCGATGAGCGGCCGAAGCGTCGTCATCAGATGCACGTGCGGATTGCCCGGCGCATCATGATAGACCCAATCGGCCACCATGCCCTTCGCGGTGATGTGGTGTTCGACGAAGTCTCGAACAAGCGCGATATTCTGCTCGGCCGTCAGTTCGATCGGCAGCGCAATCGTCACATCCTTGGCGAGCTGGGCATCGGAGCGCTTCTCGAAATCCTCGACCCGATTCCAGAACGCTTCCGACGCACCGGAAACCGAGCGATCGGCGATCATCGCCCGCAGCCATTCAGGTGCATTGGCTGGGACGACGAACTCTTCATGCAGGAGGCCCAGCTTGCGAGTGTAATCGATCGTTCGCGCTTCCCGCTCGTATTCCATCTTGGCGCAGTGCCGATAGGCCGCCGACAGCACGGCGCTGCGGCCGGAACCGCGGGCAACGACACTGACGGAGAAATGAGGAACGGCCACGGCGGTCTGAGCTCCCGATTGCAAACGAAATCGACGCATTCGTCGAGGGCGGCGGCCCCGCCAGGGGACAAAAGCAGAGCGTCGCATCAGCGACGTATAATTGCGCCCTTGGAAGCCGCTCCTTCGGAACGGCCGGGATCATGCTTAAAGGCGTTGGCTCCGCCAACTCGCATTTCTGTTAGTAGATCGGCACGCCGATCTCGTGGAATCTCACGCCGTTCAAACTGTGAAACGGCATGAAAGGACGACCGGGAATGAAGAAGCCTTCCTCCAAGATCCGCGACGAAATCGCCAGACTCCAGGAAAAGCTCAAGGCTGCGGAAACGCGCGAAGCCGAGCGGATTGGTCGGATTGCACTGAAGGCCGGCCTTGGCGAAATCGAGATCGAGGAAGGCGAGCTCCAGGCGGCCTTCGAGAATCTGGCGACACGGTTTCGCGGAGGACAGGGCGTTTCGACCGGAGGGAAGAAGGGCGACGGGGCCGCCAGTACCGGCGCTTCGACCGCGACGGTCCCGCCTGGCGCGGCTCAGAGCGGCAATGGCGAGGCTTGAGCGAATGGCGAGGACGACGACATCCGATGCCCGCAAGAAGGACACTCGCGAGAAGATCGAGCTCGGCGGCCTGATCGTCAAGGCAGGCTTGCGATACGAGAAACGCGCGCTCCTGCTCGGGGCGCTGATTGAACTCAGCTCCCGGCTGAAGGCTGACGAGGGCGAGCGGGCGCGATTGATCGCGATCGGGGCGGAGGCGTTCAGCGATGACGGCGAATAGGTTTGCTCTCGCCGTCGCCCCGGTCGTGCTCATGATGTTGGTCGTCATCGGCATGGCCGGGGTCGAGCAATGGCTTTCGACCTTCGGCAAGACGGAAGCCGCGAGGCTCGCCTTGGGCCGGGCTGGAATCGCCGCTCCCTATGTCGCCGCCGCGGCGATCGGCGTGACCTTCCTGTTCGCAAGCGCCGGCGCGACGAACATCAAGTTCGCAGGCTGGGGCACCGCCACGGGAAGCATCGCGACGATCATGATCGCGGTGATGCGCGAGGCGACACGTCTTGCCGCTTTCACCGGGCGGGTTCCGGTGGGCAAGTCCATCGTCTCCTATCTCGACCCCGCGACGATGATCGGCGCGGCCGCGGCACTGATGGCGGGATGTTTCGCGTTGCGCGTCGCGCTGATCGGCAATGCCGCCTTCGCCCGGGCCGAACCGAAACGGATTCGGGGACAACGGGCGCTCCACGGTGAGGCCGATTGGATGAAGATGCAGGACGCGGCAAAGCTCTTTCCCGACAACGGTGGCATCGTCATCGGCGAACGCTACCGGGTCGACAGAGACAGCGCGGCAGCGCGCTCGTTCCGTGCCGACAACGCCGAGACCTGGGGCGCCGGCGGCAAGTGGCCGCTGCTGTGCTTCGACGGTTCGTTCGGATCCTCGCACGGCATCGTGTTCGCCGGTTCCGGCGGCTTCAAGACGACGTCCGTGACAATTCCGACGGCCCTCAAATGGGGCGGCGGCCTTGTCGTCCTCGATCCGTCGAATGAGGTGGCGCCGATGGTGCTTAAACAACGCAAGAATGCTGCGCGCTTCATTCGTATTCTCGATCCGAAGGAACCGGAAACGGGGTTCAACGCGCTCGACTGGATCGGTCGCTTCGGCGGGACGAAGGAGGAGGATATCGCCTCGGTCGCATCGTGGATCATGAGCGATAGCGGCGGTGCGCGTGGTGTCCGCGACGACTTCTTCCGCGCATCGGCCTTGCAGCTGTTGACCGCGCTGATCGCCGACGTCTGCCTGTCCGGTCACACCGACCAGGAGCACCAGACCTTGCGTCAAGTGCGTTCCAATCTGGCCGAACCCGAGCCGAAACTGCGCGAGCGGTTGCAGGAGATCTACGACAATTCGAACTCGGACTTCGTGAAGGAAAACGTCGCCGCCTTCGTCAACATGACACCGGAAACCTTCTCCGGCGTGTACGCGAATGCGGTCAAGGAAACGCACTGGCTATCCTACACCAACTACGCCGCGCTCGTATCGGGATCGACCTTCTCGACCGACGCGCTCGCGGACGGCAAAACCGACGTGTTCATCAACATCGACCTGAAGACGCTGGAGACGCATTCCGGGCTCGCCCGGGTGATCATCGGCTCGTTTCTCAACGCGATCTATAATCGCGACGGCGCGGTGAAGGGTACGGCGCTCTTCCTCCTCGATGAGGTCGCACGCCTCGGCTACATGCGCATTCTGGAAACCGCGCGTGATGCAGGCCGCAAGTACGGCGTCACGCTCACCATGATCTATCAGTCGATCGGCCAGATGCGCGAAACCTACGGCGGCCGCGATGCGTCGAGCAAATGGTTCGAGAGCGCGAGCTGGATATCCTTCGCCGCGATCAACGATCCGGACACCGCCGACTACATCTCGAAGCGCTGCGGCATGACCACGGTGGAGATCGACCAGGTCAGCCGCAGTTCCCAGTCGAGGGGATCGTCACGGACGCGGTCGAAGCAACTCGCAGCCAGACCGCTGATCCAGCCCCATGAAGTCCTGCGCATGCGCGCCGATGAGCAGATCGTGTTCACGGCCGGGAACCCGCCGCTTCGCTGCGGCCGCGCGATCTGGTTTCGGCGCGAAGACATGAAGGCGTGCGTCGGCACGAACCGGTTTCACAAGATCGGAAAAACGCTCGAAGCCTGACGGATCCGGCCGGCGCGCAGTGCAACGAGCAAGGCTGATCCGGGAAAATGAAGAGTATCGGAGAAATCAGCATAGATGGGGTAATCGGCTTCGTGCCCCATCCTCGCCAACCGGAAAGGAAGGAGAGCGCTGCACTTCGAGCTGATGATAAAACGCGGTCTGTACGAAGCAGCCGCAAGCATCAGAAAGTGAAGCGCAGCCATGAATCATTACGCCGGCCTCGACGTCTCTGTCAAAGAAACAAGCGTTTGTATTGTCGATGCAAACGGAAAGATCTGCCGCGAGAGAAAGGTAGTCTCTCATCCGGAGGATCTGGTCGCCATCCTGAGTGATCCCGCGTTTAGTCTGGAACGAGTTGGCCTCGAAGCCGGACCAATGTCTCAATGGCTGTTCGAAGGGCTGGCGAAGGCCGGCCTTCCGGTATTCTGTATCGAGACACGTCACACAAAAGCGTTCCTAAAGGCTCTGCAAACGAACAAGAGCGACCGCAACGACGCACGCGGCATTGCCCACATGATGCGGGTCGGCCTTTTCAAGGACGTACACGTGAAGACGCTTACGAGCCAGAAGCGCCGCGCCTTGCTGACGGCTCGCTCGCTGTTGCAGGAAAAGGCGATAGCTTTCGAAAACGACATGCGCGGGCTGCTACGCAATTTCGGATTGAAGGTCGGCCAGGTTTCAGGGGGCAAGTTCGAAGAAAGAATTCGCGAACTCGTTGAGGCGGACCCCGATCTGGCAGAAATTATGGAGCCTTTGCTCGCTGGGAGACGCAAGCTGCGCGAAGAATTCGCCAAACTGGAGAAGAAGGTTCTCCAAGAGGCGAGGAATGATAAAATTTGCAGGCGGCTGATGACGGTTCCGGGGGTTGGGCCGGTTGTCTCGCTTGCCTATGTCTCGACCATCGACGTTCCCAGCCGGTTCCGCCATTCGCGGGCAGTGGGAGCCGTACTGGGGCTTACTCCTGTGCTGAACCAGTCCGGTGAAAGCAACCGGGTCGGTCATGTTTCTCTCTGCGGAGATGCCATGATGCGTGTGCTTCTGTATGAGGCGGCACAGACGATGCTGACGCGTGTGGTGAAGTGGTGCTGGCTCAAAACATGGGCGATGAACATCGCCAAGCGGCACGGCAGAAAGAAAGCCACCGTTGCATTGGCGCGCAGGCTTGCCGTGGTGATGCATCGAATGTGGGTGGACGGCTCAGAATTCCGCTGGACGCGGGAGGAGAAGACCGCCCCGGCGGCGGCATAATCCAGTTCGGCAAACAAGGCGACTAAGGGAAGAAGAATTCAAAGTTCTGCCAGGCGGCGGAAGACGTCCTTCGCGGACGATGGTGATGTGAGTTCGTGGCGGCGCTTATACCGATGAAACCTCATCAGGATGCAGCATAGATTGGACCACATCATCTACTGGACCCCATGATGGGAGGGCTGTGTGCCGATCCCGGAGAGAAGCACGGGCCGCGAAGAGGCGTTGAACGTCGCATAAGTGGAAACTTGAAAAGGGCTTGACCTTAACACGCCGATTAGAGAAGTGGCCGCCCAACGGGCGGGATTTCGGGAATTCTCGTCGGTAGAGTCGAGGAAGGGCGCGGTGGCCGGCCCCTTGCGAGGCTCGCTCCGTTTCCCTTCCCCGCTCATCAAACCGGACGTGCGGATTTCCCGCATCCGGCGGCCGGCGTCACTGATATCGCAATCGAGCCCTTCGATGCTTGCGTTCCCTTTGGCAAGGGCGTGACGCGGGACACGGCGATCGACGACGCGATGAAGATGGCGCTCGAGGTCGGCCCGCTACCGCGCGCTCGCTGATCAGCCCCACGACATACGCGCCCGCGCCTCGGCTGCGGTTCGTGCCGCCTTCGCGGACCACCCCGGCGAGCGGTCGGTGATGATTGACGGTCGGCATGGATCGTCACCGCGCGCAATCCGCTATGACCGCAGTTGGCACGTCGGAGACCTGAGGTCTCGGCTCGTCTTGGCCCATTGCGGATATTGGTCATACCGTGGACCTAGGTATTGCAAATAACGTTCGCACTCTAGGCGGCCGCGGACATCGCAAGGGCCCGTTCTCGAAAACTAGCCACGGAACCACCATCCCGCTTCCGACCGGTCCGAGTCTCCTGTGGCGTGCATCCCATGAAAGCCTTGTAGACCTTGGTGAAGTGAGAATGGCTGACAAACCCGGAGGCAACCGCGACGTCGATCAGTGGGATCATGGAGTTTTCCAACAGGGAATGCGCACGTTCGATGCGGAGCTGTCTATAGAATATGCTTGGGGTCATTCCGATTTGAAGTTGGAAGAGCCGTTCAAGATGACGGCGGGTCACCCCGGAGGAAGCGACGAGTTCCTTCATGCTCAACGGATCGGCGACCGTCCGCTCCATGAGCTTCACGACCGGAAGCAGCGGCGAGGATATTCTCTCCAGACGCATGTGCAGCGCCATCGCCTGTCGGTCGGCTCGACCGCGGACCCGACCTTGAAGGGCGATCTCATTGATCGAGTCCCGCAGGTCCTGGCCAAAGTCCTGTTTGATAATTTCGAGAACTAGATCGAACGAGGCCGCTTCGCCTGCGCACGTGTGGAGGAGCCCGTCGATCTCGAAAAACGCCCTCGAGAACACCACATCGGGGAAATTCTCGACGCTCGACCCGAACATGCTCCAGTGCACTGCGCAACGGCGACCGTCGAGGAAACCGTGTTCCGCGAGCATGAGCGCGCCGCGGCCGATGCCGGCCACAGAGCCCCCACGCGTCAACGCCTCTCTTGCCCACGCGATCAAACGTGCTGGAAATGGCTCTCGTCTGTCTCCAGGCAAAAGTGCAAGAAAGCGCGTACGGTCGTGCGCCTTTGTGTTCCGCGCCGCCTCGATATCACGGTCGACCAGGAGGCGCAGCCCACAGCTCGTGTGAACCGACGAGCCCCGTTGAGCGACAATCTCCCAAGAATACGCTCGGTGGCCCAATACCTCGTTGGCGATCCGCAGCGGGGCGGTCAGGGAAGTGAACGCGAGCAGGGAGAAGCCATCAGAAAGGAATATGCTGAAGTGCCGGCGCAAGGTCGAGAGCACTGCGATACCTCCATATCTACCGTTTGAGAGCGCCGCCGAGGCCACCACAAGGAGTGAGCGGATCGGACAAGCCGACAATCATCTGCGACCGGCTGGTTAACCTGCAAGGTCTGGATAAGAAAGGAACCCGCCGATGGCGGGTTCGGAAACATCGACGTCGGCCTATGCCGGATCGGCGTTTAGCCGAGCCATGGCGGCGGGCCTGGTCGCCGCTCTGATGGCCCCAATGATGCCAGCGATGAGGATCAATGACGGGAGCGCGATCGCCAGCGGGCCTGGTGTGCCGGTCAGGATGTCGAAACCAGAAATCCCGAAGTAGGCGACCACGGCAAAGCCGACGGTCGCGAGAGCCGGCATCACCTTGGTCTTGATGGGCTGGTTTGGTTCAAGGGTCGGGTTCTTGGCGAAGTACGCAATGACGGCGACCGAGACGAGCGTCATCAGCACGATGATGCAGATCACCGCGATGTTGGCGACCCATGCGAAGAGGGTGAGCAGCGGGTTGAGGCCGGCGATCGCGAAGATCGAGATGACTGCGAGAGCGATGATCGTTTGGACGACGGTGCCGCGGTGAGGGCTCTGGTGGGTGTCGTGGGTTCGTCCAAGCCAGGAAGGGATCATGCCTTCTTTGCCCAGGTAGTAGAAATAGCGGGCGACGTGATTGTGGAAGGCGAGCAGGCAGGCGAACACGCTGGTCACGAACAGGACGCGCATGGTGACTGCCAGCCAATTGCCGACATACTGGTTCGCGATGTTGAAGACGAACTGGATCGGGTCACCGAGAGCCTGAATCTGACTGACGATCGTCGAGGTTCCGGCGGCTTCCACAATCCAGATCGTCGAGATCGAGTAGAAAGCGCCAATCAGAAGTACTGCGGCGTAAGTGGCGCGGGGAATTGTCTTGCGCGGTTCCCTGGCCTCATCGCTGTAGAGGGTGGTCGCCTCGATGCCGATGTAGCAGCCGAACGCGAAAACGAACGTCACGCCGAGGGCCGACGTGCTGGGCATGCCCGTGAGCGACAGCGGAGCAAGGTCAAACCCTCCCGGGACGCCCTTCAGGACGATCGCGAGGTCAAGGATGAGGATAACAGCGAATTCCGCCAACACCAAAATTCCAAGTACCTTGGCCGAGAGGTCGACGCGGCGGTAAGCAAGCACGCCGATCAGCGCCGACGCGCCGAGGCTGAATGCCCACCAAGGCACATCGAGGCCTGTGAATGTCTTGATGAGGTCGGTGCAGACCGGACCGAACATACCGGACATGCCGATCTGCATGCAGTTGTAGCCGAGCAGGGCGATCAGAGCGGCAGCGCCACCCAAGCTTTTGCCGAGACCCTGAGTGATAAGCGTGTAGAACGCGCCCGCATTTTGCACGTGTCTGGCCATGGTCACATACCCGACCGAGAAGATCAGCACCAAGACCATCATGAGAATGAAGGCAGGTACGATGGCGGTTCCGTTCCCGAACAAGATGGCGACTGGGRGAACCCCCGCCATGTTCGTGAGTGGTGCTACGGCGGACACAACCATGAGCGTGATGGCGGCGACACCGAGTGCGCCAGCCCGCAAGCCACGATCAGCCGGCTCCTGAATTTGTGACATCAAAATTCCCCTTAGCTAGAGTGTCTCGGTGTATTGGTTCATTATTATCACCAATGGTTACTTATCATGTGAAAAATTTTGAGGATGTCAAGGTAGTTTCGTTTAAAACATCCAAGATTTCCAGCGGGTTGAGAGGCATGTCGTGCCGGAAGGAGAAACGTGAAACGCCGCGGCGAGACGACTCTCCACGGTCGATTTGCTAGGGAAGTTTCGCGGCTACGAACCTCCGATCGCGGCCGTCTCTACAGTCCATGTTACGCCGTCGTTTAAGCCCGGGTGGCTCAGGCAGTGGACAGCTCCCTTTTGGCGCGAACGATGTTGGGGTGCGGCTCCGCGCCGATCGCCCTCGAAATCTCGATGGAAGCGCCAACGACGAGATACGCGGCCTTGCGCTGCAGCTCCGGCGTCATCCTCGAGGCAACGCCCGCGATCGCGACCGATCCGAAAGAATAGCCATCGGAGGAGAATATTGGCGAAGCGACACCGCTTGCTTCCGCCTCGAAGGAGCCTGGCGCAAGAGCGTATCCGCGTTCACGTATTTGCTGGAGATGATCGCGCAAGTCGGCCGCGCGGACCGTCGTCTCCGTGTACCGGGGCAGATCATCCGAGAGCAGCGAGTCCTGCTTGTCCTGGGAAGCGAACGAGATATATGCCAGTCCTGACGCAGAGGCATGGAACGGCAAGAGCTGAGAAGGGTTGACCCACACCCGGGTCGAGCGCTTGGGTTCGGTCACGGCCACCGTGATCATCGCTTCGTCGGTCGCCAAAGTCGCGTGGGCGGTCTCCTCGATTTCCTCGGCGATCCGGTCAAGTACCGGGCGGATGAGTTCGATCAAGGGGAAGCTTGCCTCCCGGACACGGGCTAACCTCAGCACCGCGATTCCCAATCGGTACTTTTTGGTCTCCGCATGTTGTTCGATGAAGCCATTGCGGATCAGTGCCACCAGAATCCTCAGAGTTGTCGCCTTATCCAATTTCGCCTTGCGCGCGAGGTCGCTCAGCCCCCATTCCGGTTGTTGCACCGTGAAGAACGAAAGCAAAAATAGTGCCCTGTCCACACTCTTCATCATCTGGGCAGGCTCTGCGGATTCGGGTTTCGCCACGATTTTCTCTCCGTGCTTGGGTGCTACTTGACAGAAGTCCGAACGTATTGCAAGATTTTAGAAACGCTGGTGATAATAATGAACCGATTGTCGCCAGTCAACTCAAAATTCACAATGCGCTTCGCGATTGTCCGAAATTTTCGGACGCCAGCCGGAGACGGCGAATGCGCAGAAAACGAGGACAATAACCCAAATGGACGAGTCGGAAATCGGCCGGCTCCGGGACGCTGCAGTTCCGGGGGATAGATCGCTTGTTGCCAAAGGGTTGGTGAGGGCCGTCCCTGGTAAACCCGTTGACGTAATCTCGCTCTCGCCCCGTCGCATGGTGGGAGGCGCAGCCGGATTTTGGGCTGACCGCTGCCTCCGTGCGCCGACCATGGACCCGCACAGCCGGATTGAACCGTATGGGTGCGGAGCGGACGTGTCCACGTCTGTGCCGCACCAATTCCTTCACCTCAAAACAGCATGGATTAAGCTCTGATGTCTGCCGCAACCGAAAAGCATTTGCCCGAGAAAGCACCGGTGGTCGTGATCGGTGGGGGTATCATCGGGGTATCCTCCCTCTATCACATCGCGAAGAAGGGGGTGGAGGGGGCGGTCCTCATCGAGCGCAAACAACTTGCCAGCGGGACGACCTGGCATGCCGCGGGTATCGTTGGGCAACTTCGGGAATCCGGTGCGCAGACCGCCTTGTCGAAATACACCGCTCGCCTCTTCACTGAACTGGAGGGTGAGACCGGGCAGGCGACCGGGTACAAGCAGAACGGCACCTTGCACCTCGCACTTTCCGACATCCGCATGGAGCAACTCCTGCGAAACCACGATCATGCGAGGAGGATGGAGATCGAGAGTCATATGCTGTCGATCCCGGAACTGAAGGAATTGTGGCCTCTCGTCAGCTACGAGGGGGTGAAGGGTGGTTTCTTCGTGCCTTCCAACGGCCAGGTAAATCCGCTGGATGTCACGCAGGCCATGGCGCGAGGCGCGAAGAACAACGGGTCCATGATATTCGAAAACACCGTGGCGATCAAAATCCTGACGAGGAACGGCCGCGTCGTCGGCGTCGAAACCGATAGAGGTGTCATTGCCACTGAAAAAGTACTGCTCGCCGGAGGCATGTGGTCCGCCCGCTTTGCCAAGAAGCACGGGGTGACCGTGCCGCTTCACGCTGCGGAGCATTTCTACATTGTGACCGAGGCCGTTCCTGACCTGCCTCGCACTTTGCCATGTCTCGTCGTCCAGGAAGAGCGCACCTACTGGAAAGAGGATGCTGGCAAGCTCCTGATCGGCGGCTTCGAGGCCAGGGGCAAGGCGTGGGCTCAGGACGGCATTCCCGAAGACTTCGAATTCGATGAACTGCCTTTCGACATGGAACACGTCGAACCCGTCCTCGAAACCATCTTCGCTCGCATGCCTGCGCTCGCCGAGATGGGCATCAAGACGTTTTTCAACGGACCTGAAGCCTTCACTGTTGACGGTCGTCCGTATTTGGGCCCTGCGCCTGAAATGCCCGGCCTCTATCTTGCGACAGGGATGAATTCGAACGGGATTCTGAACTCGGGCGGCGTGGGATACACCATGGCCGAGTGGCTCACCGACGGCTATCCCAGCCGCTCCATGAGCTCGATGCTGGCCTCGCGTGCGCATCCGTTCCAAGCCAACACGAGGTACAATGTCGACCGTGTCGGTGAATCGGTCGGTTTTCACTACGGGATACATTGGCCTGGCCGACAGATCGAGACCGCTCGCGGTGTGCGACGTGTCCCTCTTCACGACAAGCTTTCCGCCGCCGGTGCGGTTTTCGCAGAGCGCATCGGCTGGGAAGTTCCGATGTTTTTTGACAATTCCGGCGAAGGCTGGCAGGACAAACCTTCGATCGGCGAGCAATACTGGTCGACGTCGGTTGCCGCGGAATGCGCCGCTGCTCGTGACGCGGCGGTCATTCTGGACCAGTCGATGTATGGGAAGCTCATCGTGCAAGGTCCCGACGCCGTGAGGGCGTTGAACCATGTGTGCGGTGCCCAGCTCGATGTTTCCGTTGGGACGTCGGTTTATACGCAGTTTCTCAATCCACGGGGGGGAATCGAGGCTGATGTCACCGTAACCCGGATCGCTTCGGAACGGTTTCTTTTGGTCACGGGACATCCAAGCCAGGTTCGCGACCACGCCTGGATCGAAGCGCACGCCGACAGGTCTTGGCGGTTCGAAGTCTTTGACGCGACTTCAGCGTATGCGCTGCTGACGTTGCATGGCCCGAATTCGCGCCATATCCTTGGATCGATCTCCTCAGACGATCTGGGTAACGACGCGTTTCCCTTCGGGGCTGCCAGAGAGATCGATCTCGCTTATGCCCGAGTTTGGGCAATTCGACGATCGTTTGTCGGCGAGCTCGGCTATGAATTGTTGATCTCGACGGAGTTTTCGCATGGGGTCTACGAAGCTCTGATCAAGGCCGGGAAACCGCATGGCCTCCGCCATATGGGCATGTTCGCCATGGGCAGTTGCAGGTTGGAAAAGGGCTTCAGGCACTTCGGCCATGACATCGGCGAAGACGACACGCCGTATGAAACGGGCCTCGGTTTTGCCGTCGATCTGTCGAAATGCGATCCCTTCCTTGGACGGGAAGCACTTGCCAAGCAGAAGGCGGACGGTGTGGCCACGAAGTTCCGTACGGTCTCGATCGCCGTCGACCAGGCGGACGTGAAGAACGGACCCTATCTCATTCACAATGAGCCGATCTGGCTTGGTGATCGACTCGTAGGCCATGTGACCTCCGGAGGCTGGGGGTACCGACTTGAACGAATGATTGGATTGGCCAGCCTCCACAACGAGGAGGGCGTGTCGAAGACGTGGTTGGACGAGGGATGCTTTGAGGTCCAGATCGCCGGCCGGCGGTATCCGGTCACCGTCCAACTTCAACCGCTCTACGACGCCAAAGGCGAGCGCATGCGTAGCTGACGAACTCCAAAAAAACGAGCGGGAACTAACAATGGAAGACAGCAAGTCAATCCTCATCGTAGGAACCTACGACACCAAGTCGGACGAGCTTCTCTATCTTGAGGAGCGCATCCGCAGCCAGGGTGCTAAAGTCATCGCGATGGATGTCAGCGTACTGGGCGAGGCCAAGGTCTCTACGAAGATCAGCAAGTTCGAAGTAGCGAATGCGGCTGGATCGACGATCCAGCAGGTGATCGAGTCGGGCGATGAAAACAGCGCCATGCAAATCATGGCCGCCGGAGCGAGCTTGATCACATCCAAATTATTCGCCGAGGGTAGGATCGACGGTTTGATTGCCATGGGCGGTACCATGGGGACCGACTTAGCACTCGACTGCGCAAGAGCGCTGCCCCTCGGCGTCCCGAAATATGTGGTCTCGACGGTATCCTTCTCGCCACTCATCCCGGCAGACAGACTTGCCCCGGATGTCCAGATGATCCTGTGGGCGGGCGGGCTCTACGGATTGAACTCGATCTGCAAGTCGTCACTCAGTCAAGCCGCGGGGGCGGTGGTCGGCGCTGTACGCGCCGTCGAGCCTCCGAACAAACAACGCCCTGTCATCGGAATGACGAGCCTTGGCAGTTCGTGCCTGTCATACATGAAGCGCCTGAAGGAGCCGCTCGAAAAGCGCGGCTTCGAGTTGGCGGTGTTCCACGCGACCGGCATGGGAGGCATGGCCTTCGAAAACCTGGCGTCGCAAGGATACTTCGCCGCAGTCATGGATTTCGCGCTGCCCGAATTAGGCAACCTCCTGGTAGGATCGATCATCAACGGTGGGAGGGACCGACTTCTTTCGGCCGGACGGAAGGGCATACCCCAGCTGGTCGCACCGGGATGCGTCGACTTGATCGACTTTCCGGCTTGGCAGGGCGTGCCAGAGCGTTTCGCCGACCGACCTTACCACGCGCACAACAGGCTTATAGCTTCCGCGGCCCTCAACCCGGAAGAACGTCGCCACACCGCGCGCGAAATCGTCGACCGATTGGCGCAGGCGACGGGTCCTGTGCATCTCGTTCTTCCGATCCTCGGCGTCGAGGAATGGGACCGTGAAGGACAGCCAGCCCACGACCCCGAGGGTTTCGCGGCCTTCTTGGACGAGATGCGAACCGTGGCGAAAGATCGCGTCCAGATGACCGAGATCGACGCGCATATCAACGACGCCGCCTTCGCCGACGCCGTCCTCAAGATTTTCGATGAATGGGTCGCTGCCAAGATCATAAGAAGGACCACGGCATGACAGTACATCCCAATCCGGTGGATGCCCGATACGCGGTGTTGTTTGAAGCCGTTCGAATTGGTCCCAAGATCGCACCGAACCGCTTCTTCGCCGTCCCTCACGCCACAGGCCATTCTCCCCTGATGCCCAACGGTTCTATCGGCATGCGCGCGATGAAGGCGGAGGGCGGGTGGGGCACCGTCTGCATGCAGCTCGCGGAAATTGACCCGTCATCCGACATCTCAAATCTCCCGATCGAGAAATTCTGGGACGAGGTCGATGTGCGTAGCCATGCTCGCCTCACAGAGAAGATTCGGGAGCACGGGTCTTTGTCCGCCATCGAGATCGCCCACAGTGGTCTGCGATCCCGCGGTCTCGCCAACGGGTACCCCGTGCTCGGTCCTTCGAGCCTGCCAGTGCTCAAACCTGAGGTGCCCGTTCAAAGCAAGGCGATGGACAAGAGCGACATCGCGGCTTTGCGCCGGAGCTACCGCGCGGCTGTCCAGAGAGCAAAGGAAGCCGGGTACGACATCGTCTATGTCTACGCCGCGCACGACGCCTCGGTTCTCTGGCATTTTTTGACGCCTGTCTACAACCACCGAACAGACGAGTATGGAGGCAACTTCGAGAACCGCGTCCGCCTTCTCAGGGAGGTGTTGGAAGACGCCAAGGAGGAAGCGGGAGACGACATCGCCGTCGCGATCAGATTTGCTGTTCATGAGCTGTCGGGCCCCAAGGCGATTCTGAATACGGGCGAAGGGCGTGACGTCGTCGAGCGTCTCGCCGAAATACCCGACCTGTGGGACGTCAATGTCGCCGGATGGAGCCGTGACTCGGGGACCTCGCGCTTCGATCCCGAAGGCTCGCAGGAGGAGTTCACCAGTTTCGTGAAGAAGGTGACGACCAAGCCCGTCGTCGGGGTAGGGCGCTTCACGTCAGCAGACGCCATGGTCAGCCAGATCAGACGCGGCGTTCTTGATCTCATCGGTGGTGCTCGTCCGTCGATCGCCGACCCTTTCCTGCCTCGCAAAATTCGGGAGGGCAGGATAGATGAAGTTCGCGAATGTATCGGCTGCAATATTTGCGTTGCGTCCGACGCCTATTCGATCCCCTTGAGATGCACGCAGAACCCCACCATGAGCGAGGAGTGGCGGCGCGGGTGGCACCCGGAGAAGATTCCGAAAGTAGCCGAACCTACCAATGTTCTCGTGGTTGGGAGCGGTCCCGCTGGCCTGGAGTGCGCCCTCACTCTCGCTCGCGCGGGTCACACTGTGACGATCGCCGAGAAGGCGACGGAAGCCGGAGGGAGGGTCTCGAAAGAGAGCCGCCTCAAAGGACTGGCGGCTTGGAGCCGCGTTCGCGACTACCGCCTCTATCAACTCCAACAGATGGGTAACGTGGCGATTTTCCTCGGCAGCGAGATCGGCGTCGATGTCGCTCGCGAGTTCGAGCCAGACCACATCTTTGTCGCGACAGGCTCGTCGTGGCGGAACGACGGCTTGGGAAGGAGTCGATATTCGCCCGTTCCCGGATTTGAAAGCACCGTCTTGACGCCCGACGACATCCTCGACGGCCGCGAGGTCGATGGTCCCATCATCGTCTACGACGATGACCACTATTACATGGGCAATGTGATTGCGGAGCACCTGGCTGCGCGAGGCGTCGAAGTCCATCTGGTCTGTCCGCTGCCGTCAATCGCTGCCTGGATGGGATACACACTCGAACAGCCTCGGGTTCTAGCCGCGATGGTGGAGGCGGGCGTGCGGATGTATCCAAACACGACGGCTGTCTCTTGGAGCGGGAACGTGCTCACTGTGAAACGATCGGACACCGATGAGCCACTGCGTTCGATAGAAGCGAAGGCGTTGATCTCGGTCACCGCTCGGTCTCCGAACACCCACCTTGCCGACGAACTCCGGCTGGCCGGGCTATCCTGCTCCCTGATCGGGGACGCGTTGGCTCCGGGGATCATTCAATCGGCAGTCTTCTCAGGACATCGCGTTGCCAGAGAATATCTCGGGACCGAACCCAGGGATGGCATCTTCAGGCGGGAAGCCCCAATCCTGTTCATTTGATGGACGTCCGATGAGCACGATCGACAAGGCTCTTCACATGTTGGATGTGCTGTCCCGCTTGTCGGGCGAAGCTGGGCTGACGGAGCTAGCCGAGCTTGCGTCAATGGACAGCGCGACGGCAAGGCGCTTCCTTTTGGCGCTGGAGCGGCACGGTTACGTCGAACATCTCCGTGGGGATCGAAAGTACAGGCTGGGCGCAGCGCCGCTGCGTCTTGCGCGGATAAGGGAAGACCGGTACCCGCTGTTGAGGAGCGCCATCCCTTACGTGGACAGACTGGCAGAAGATGTCGGCGAGACCGTCCACCTGTCGGAGTATAACGGTCGCTCGCTGTCCATAGTATATTTCCGAAACTCGACACAGGCGAACCGGGTGGCGGTCGACGTTGGGAGTGATCTTCCGTTGCACGCCACTGCTTCGGGCGTGGCTTTCCTCGCGGCGCAGCCGGACCAATTCGTCGACGACGTTCTGTCGTGCCAACTTCTAACGTACACAGAACACACGGTGACTGCACCGGAACTGATCAAGAGGGCGGTTTTCGATGCTAGGGTGGCGGGATTCTCCTGCAACAAACAAGGACTCGATGTCGGCGTGATCAGCACTGCGGCCGCCTTGACTGGATCGGGCGGCAGCTGCATTGGAGCGATATCGATAGCCGCGCCCGTCGAACGAGTTTCGGAGACCAAGGTCTTGGAGTTTGGGAGCAAAGTCGGCAGAGCGGCAAGGGAGTTGTCGACCGTCATTTGTGGGGACAAGAGATCGAGCGGCACTGACCCCGCGCAGAGCTCCAGACCTCGGCGGCGTTCCTGCTGATCATGAACGCTCTGCGCCTCCGGGCGGAATGACCGCAATTGGCGCAAACCGGAAGCGATTGGGTCCCGCCGCGAGAGGATCGTCACCCGAACTAACGGAGACCGTCTGCGGGCTTCGTGAGCGTAGCGAATAGAGCCGTGCGCCTATACGATATCCACAAAATCATCACCGATATGAATCGATCCATGCCCACCGATTCATAAGTGTCGTTGGACGAGATTGCCGACATCGACGATTCTGGGCTCATGATCTCACAGCCCTATCACCTTTATGTCGAACGCTCCGATGTATCGAAAAACATGGCCCGCTACTACGCCATGTCGATCGAGCCGAACCTGTTCGGGGACATCTGCCTGCTGCGTAAATGGGGCCGGATCGGAACCAAGGGACAGATGATGGTCCATCATTTCGGCCGGGAGGAGGAAGCGGTCCGTCTGTTCCTGGATCTGCTCCGGCAGAAACGAAAGCGCGGCTACCGCCCGCGCCCTCCATGTCAATATGAAATGGCCCGTCGGAGCGGCCAGGAAAGCGCTTCACCGGCGCCGGTTCCAGTCCGTCTCGAAGCTATCTAACCTCGATTTCACGCGGACCCGGAGGGAACGCGACCATACCCGGCGGAGCTGCCCGGGGAGCGTCGAGGGGCAAAATCCCTGACAGCCGGGCGGCCGGTCGATCCGGCCGGCCGGCTCATGCGCCAAAAAAGTTGGCCGCCTCAAAAGATCCCATGAGGAATAGCCAGCGCTGCGGTCTGTGGCAAAATCGGCTGGCTTTAAACTCCACGGAGATGACTAAGATGCCAGCAGATAAAACGTATACACCCGCCGCGATCCGGATGGACCTTGGCGCGATCTTTGTCTCACTAGAACTTAGCAAGTCGACCTGGCTGATGACGTCGATTGCGCCAGGCAGCGAGAAGATGTCACGTCATAGCATGCCAGCCGGCGATATCACCGGCCTGCTTTCTCGCTTGATCGAGCTGCGGAAGAAGGTCCTTGCGCGCGAGGGCGAAGCATATCCGTTGATTGTGGTGCAGGAGGCTGGCCTTGACGGCTTCTGGATAGACAGACAGTTGAACCGCGAAGAATGGATCGAAAGCCACATTGTCGACGCCGCCTCGGTTGCGGTTTCGCGTCAACATCGTCGAGCCAAGACCGATCGGCTAGACGGAGAGAGTTTGGTTCGCACGTTGATGGCTTGGAAACGCGGCGAGCCGCGTGTTTGTTCTATGGTGAGGGTTCCGACATACGAACAGGAGGATCAACGACGGATTGGACGCGAGCGCAAAACGCTGATTGCGGAACAAAGCCTCCATGTTAATCGCATAAAAGGATTGCTCTTCAACCAAGGCATCCGCGGCTACGAGCCGCTGCGCCGTGACCGTCGTGAACGACTTGATGATCTCCGGACAGGTGATGGACGCGCTTTGCCTTCTCATCTCAAGGCTCAGGTTGTTCGCGAAATCGAACGCCTGGAACTGCTTTTGCAACAGATCAAGAGCGTCGAGGCGGAGCGCGACGCCATGTTGAAGGCCCAAGCCGAGCAAACACCAGAATTCGGGGCAACGCTTCTCAACCTCAGAGGGATCGGCTCAGAGTTCGCTGCGGTCCTCCATGCGGAAGGCCTTTTCCGCAGCTTTGACAACCGCAGGCAGATTGCTGCCTACGCAGGTTTGGCGCCATCACCATGGCAGAGCGGCACGATTGACCGCGAGCAAGGAGTGTCGAAAGCAGGAAACCCGAGGCTGCGAACAACGATGGTCCAGCTTGCCTGGCTTTGGCTTCGTCATCAGCCTAATTCGGCGCTCGCCCGTTGGTTTCAGCAACGAGTGACGCACGACGGCGGGCGGCGTCGCAAGACCGCTATCGTGGCATTGGCACGGAAGCTTTTGGTCGCGATCTGGAAATTCGTCACCGCGGGTATCATCATCGAGGGTGCCGTCATGAAGTCTTCGTAGTGGTGAAGCTGAATATCCTTTACCAGTTGTGATGCTATTCCTATCCTCAGGCCCCGATCAGTCCTGAAGGATCCAGGCGAACGGACCGGAGCCGCCCGTGGCTTAACCACCGATCAAAAGAATGGTCCCGTTCACCTGAGCCCTGTGCCCGCCGAATGCGGGATATTGGTGCAGCCACCTGGAGTGGCGACCGTATGTGAGGTTGATACGGCTCAGGAACAGAGCTGCGTTATCGAATTGGGCTCAAGCCTTGGATGTAGAGTAGGATTAGCACGAGCTACCGGAAAAAGGATATTGACACCTCATTCCTCATGTGAGGGCGGCTCGGCTTCAATGGCGCCCTCCTGCTCAGCCAGCATGACAACGAGATCGGCCTTAGCGAGTTCGAACTCCACCTCGATCTGGCGGCGTTCGGCAGTATCGTATGCGTTCCTGAGTTCGGCCCGCAGTTCCTCGATGTGTTGTTCGATGGTCATCGTCTCATCTCCTTGATTTCGTGAAAGACGACGATCGGCGGCGGGACGGGATGGCGGGGTCAAGGATCGCGCGAGCGACCGCCAGCGGCGGCGAGTGGGGGAGCCGATTTTGTTGGAGTGGAGGGCACCGAAGCGGAGGCAAAATTGGGGGTACCGCTCGTCCTTGAGGCCGCCATCCCTTCCCGGCAAGATAGACGGATCTGAGCAGACATCCCACCCCACCGTATCGCGACCGGGAAGCAGGGACGGGCTCGATGCCCGGCTCCTGCTTCAACAACAGGCAACGGAGAGGCCCCGCCTTGGCGGCGGGACCTCGGGGCCAATCAGGCGTCCCGCTTCGGGCGGTTCCAGACCAGGCTGTACTCGCCTTCCTTTTCGGCCGGCCACAGCGCCGCGTTGATGGGGGCGGGGAAGCTCGGGTCGTCGAGCTTGACGGAGATGTAGGGCTCGCCGTCGGTCGAGATCTGGTTCCAGGCAGCGCCCACTTCGGCAGCACCTGACATGATGCGGAAGTCGGGAGCGTCGCGGGAGGTACGCTCGATGGGGTTGAGGCGGGCCTTCATGGAGACCGTGAGGGTACGGACGTTGCCGGTGATTGCGTTGCCGTTGGTGGTGAATTCGCCGATGATAGCCATTTTCGAGGTCCTTCCGGGTTGTTCGGGTCGCGACCATCGCGACCTCGATGGCTGTCGAAGGGATCGGGGACGATCGGACCGCACCCTTGGGCCGGAACAGCGTGGAGGGCAGCCGGGACATGCTTTTTGTGCTTCGCGATGCAAAGCGCGCCTGCGCGCGGCGGAAAAAAGCAGGGCACGGCTGTTGCGGGAGGACGATCGAGGCGCAGCCGCTCTCCGATCAGACATGCCACATCGAGGACGTGTTGGCCGCGCCCTGTCGGTCGAACCGGGAGGGTATCGGGAATGGCGGGTTTCTCGGTGCACACCTCAACAGGCTTGGGATGCGATCTTTGGCGACGTCGTTGGGAGCCTCGATCACCGCGCGGTTCGCAATCGCCGTCTTGCCACCGCTGGAACGAACCCTTGCGGCAGGCCGATGCCGGTGCCGCCGGCGTCATGAGCGCCTCGACCTCGCCGAGACAGTCGAGCCGCGACGCTCACAGGATCGTATTCCGTGCCCTGCTGTCCCACTCCGATGTGGTGCGTTGGCTGACCGAGGGCGAGGCCGTCATGCTGTCGGGCACGGCGCACCCGGCACCGCGCCGATCTCCGTTTCCTGCGCGAAGGCGGTCTTTCCCGCGTCAAAATCCGGTCGCCAGTGTGCTAGATGCGGCCACCCGTTTCAGACGCCGCACATGCCCTCGCACTCATTGCCGAACAAATCGAGCTGGCCGTGGTCGGCAGCGGTCGAAAGGTCCACCTGATCCAACGGCACTGCGGAGCGGTGAAGAAATACCTCGCCCCGGATGCCGCGCAGCCCTGTCCGAATTGCCCGGTCGACCGCGATTGCTTCGGTCCACGCGGCAGGATCATGGTCGCGGTTATCCCGCCAGCGGCGATCATCATGGAAGGGACATCCGATGCAGGCGGATTTCGGCGGCTCCGGATATTCGTGCCGCCGCAACCAAGCCAAGCAATCGCGTCTCGTCAAGCGCCGCTCGATGAGCGGCCAGCGATTGATCTGCCAGGCTTCGCGGCTTGGTTTCATACGAATGATCTCGCCGAGCGAAATGCCGATCCATTGCTCGACGACGGGATAATTCGGGGGGCGCCGGCGCGTGAGTCCAGCCAGTTCCCGGACCTTTCGTCGTATGGGGACGATCTTGTAATCCGTCGTGCATTGCCGGCGGATCATCCCGATTGAGACCGCCTCCGCGCCAGCACGACGTGATCCAATCACAACGATCTGGCCGTCCTCGCCCGCGTCGACGACCGGAGTGACCGAACCCGCCGGCGTCACCGTGCGGGTGAAGGCCGGGATCGTGGCCCACCGGCCTCCGGTTCCAGCGTTGAGGAGATCGTCGCGGATGCTGCCTGCCGAAACGCGATGGATGGGGAAGGGAAGAACGTTGCCGGAGGCCAACCAGTCCAGATGCTCGTAGACGGCCTGCGGCTCCCAGCCGGTGTCGGCGAATATGGCGCAGTCCGGCATCGGACCGATTTCGCAATGCGCGGCCATCAAAGCGAGCGTGGTGGATTGCACACCGGCGCCGAGCGATAGAACGCGCAGGCGGATCGAGGAGGTGGGCTCCACCTCCTCCGAGTTCGTCGGAATGTAGAGCATCAGATGTGCTCCTCGAGGTCCCCCTCAAGCCAAAGGCGCAGGTCACGGCGCATCCGTCCGATGGGTCTATTGATCTCGACGACACGGGCCTCGGCTATGACATGCCCGTGTTCACGGAACAGGCCCACGAGGTGCCGCATCACATCGAGACAGAGATGTCCGCCGACCAGAGCCACCTCGGTGAAGGGACGCCTCGCCAAAGCTGTCATGCTGCCGATATGCATGCCCGGATGCTCGCTATCCGGCATCACGCGGCGCTGACTGCGAGGGCGGGGCCAGCGTGTTCCGAGCCCGCCCGCCTTCATCGCCGCGGCGATCGTTTCGGTCATGCGCACGCCGTAGATTTCGATCGGCGTCTTGGCCTCTCGAAACCCGAGATGGGCCGAAAGAAACGCGACTTGTGCCTTTTCGCCAGGCGCGAAGTGTCCGCCACAGCGGACCATCATAGCGATCGATCGCCGGCATATATTTTGGACCGTCGCGTTTGGTCGCGGAGCAGGCAAGGATCAGCAGGCGGGAAGAAGGAAGAACGGCCATCATGCAGCCTCCCGCTCTTCGGAGACGGCAGGCTGCAGGCTGTGCAGGTAGGCGACGGCGCGCTGAGCATGCGCGGCCGCCTGGAAGATCGCCCGCTTATCGTCCGAAAGTATCGTCAACCAGGATTGAAGGTACGAGGCGTGGTCCGGTCGCGGTTGCAGTTCGGGAGCGATGCCGAGATCGGCGCAGAGAAAGCAACTGCCAAGCTCCGCAATCAATTCCTCGCGGGCTCGTTCGGTCTTGTCCTTGGCATATCGGCTCAGGTCGCGTCCGACGCGGAAGGATGGCGCCGTCCAGTGCGTTGCTTCATGGCTGAGCGTGGCCACGTACCCAGCCGCATCCTCGAAGGTCTCGAAGGGTGGCATCTGGATGTGGTCGCTAGCCGGCGAATAATAGGCCCGGTTTCCGCCGTGACGGATCAGGGCGCCGGTGTTGCGGAAGAAGCGGTCGGCATGATCAATCCGCTCGATCGGATCGAGAACCGGAGCAGGGCGGTGGCAATAGTGATCCGGCAGTCCGTCGATTTGCTCGACGTTGAAAACAGTGTATGCCTTCAGGAACGGGATTTCCCGTTCGACCTCGTTGCCGTGATCGTCAGCCTCGGATTTGGTGAATCGGCTGGCAAACACGACCGTCGTGCCCGTTTCACCCTTGCGGACGGCGGCGCCTACCTCGAGCGCCTGCTTGAATGTCATCCAGATCGCCGAGGAATAGCCGCGTGCCAGGCCCTCCGACCAAAGAAGCAGCACATTGACGCCACTGTAGGGCTGGCCGTTGTGGCGCAGCGGCCGGGTGATCCGGCCGTCCGCATGCGCTGTCTTCCAAGGCTGCGTCCACGGGCGGACGCCGTTGGCCAACTCTTCGATGATCTTGTCGGTGATCCTCGCGTAGATGTCGGCACGTTCATTTGCTGGTTTGCTGCTCATATTCGAACCCTCCGTTCAGGAGGCCGCGCCCATCGCGGCCCGTCGCGGAGGGCCGATCGCAGGGGCGCCGAGGCGGCGAGCCGCACCGGAACGGCCGTAACGAAGTGGAGGACGGCGAAGCCGTTGCGGCTCGCCGCCGGCTCCTGCAGGGCCGACGAACCGGACGGGTCGCAGGGCGAAACCTCATCTTCCCGTTTCATTCCTCGGCCTCTTCGTCGCCGGCCTTGGCAGCGACACAGAAAGGGCCAGTCCTACCAAGGCCGGCCTCTCAGATGATCGATGTGGTGGCGGGGCCGAAACCCCGCCAGAGAGCGGCTCACTCGAACGCTGCCAGTTGCGCTGCCGCTGCCTTGCGATCGAGCGATGCACCGGGTTGATCGACCGGCCGGTCGAAGGGCTTCCAGGTTTCGCCGACCACGTGCTCGTAGGCGGCAACTGCGCCTTCGGCCGCCATGCGGAGGGAATGAGCCTGGACACCCATGTCGGCCGCGAACTCCCGCTTGCGCTGGGCGGCGCTGTCGTAGCCGACCGGGCCGTCAAGGTCCTCGTCGCGGGCGTCGTTTGCGGCCTTCGCCGTGGCGTCACGCGCCTCGGTGACGGCCCGCGAGTAAAACTGGCCTGCGCCGTGGGCCGAACCGACATAAGCGCCGACGATCCGCTGGAGATGGATCTGCATTGCCCGCTCACCGAGACCTTCGCTGAGCGTATCGGCGGTTTCGATGATCAGGCGCTCATGCTGGTCGCGGATGCCGTCGCTGTCGACGACGGCGGTGCCGAAACGTTCGGCGATCTTGATCGCCTGGGCGGCATCGGGGCAGGTGAGCCGGACCATTTCGATTGTGGCGCCCTTGCGGAGCTGGACGACGCGGGCGGATTGGCGATTGGTTGAGGGCTTAGCCATGTCTGGTTTCCTTTCGGGTTTACCGAAGGCTTGCGTCGGCCCCTTGCCGGAACGCCCTTCGGTACGGTCGAAAAAAGCAGGCAAAGGACGGGCGCGTTCAGAGGTCCGGAGCCCTTGAGCGAGCGGGACGGCTTTGCGGACAAGCAGGGTAAAGCCCTGCGCGGTCTGCGGAGCCGTCTTGCGAGGGAGGGGGCGGAGGCCGCGACCCGCGGTGCGAAGCAGCCTTGAAACGACCGGCAGCCGGCTTACGACCGTGACAAACCGAAGGTCGATCCGGCAAGGGAACCAACGTTGACTGCACCCCGGATTAGACGAACCGGCCGATGCCCGCTGCCTGTCACGACCGCCGACCGCAGCTCTCATGACCAATCCTTGCAGCTCACGCCGCTGAACTCCGCCGATCCTCCCCGCATTTGTTTCGGGCTGCCGCGCTACCCTATCGCGACGATTTTTATGACGCCGCATGATCTCGTCCTGCGTATTGCTGGGGCGAGGCAACAGTTCAGCAAATGAGGGTCGCGTGCGGTTGAGTCTCCCCAGCCGCGAACTGCCGCAGGGCTGGCCGGATCAAGTGCAATGATTTGTTAACCCACCTGACGGTTATCAGAGAATATTGCACTCCAATCACAGGTAGAATATTGACCGGCGACGATTTTCTAATATTGGATGCCACAACCATCCAGACGCGGCCCGTAGCACCACGAGCCGTCCCCAAAATGCACAATGTTTAGAGAACAGTTCATGATTGTATCAAGGCTGCTCATCGCAGCGCTGTGCGCTCTCGTTGCTGCCGCCGCAGCCGCGCAAACCGAGACCAAATACCTGCCAGCGGTTATGAACGGGCTTGAGGTGGATATCGCCTTGGCGAGCCACTTTCTGCTCAAAGTCCAGGCTACAGACGGGGCCGTAGATGAGCTTGACGGCCCGAGACAGGATCCTGACGAACTCGCGGATCAACTTCGCCGGGCCGGGGTATCGTCAGGCAGGGTTGCGCTACGCGAAGCCGCGTTCGCCATATATTTGGACTGCGCTCAGTCTCGATCCATTCTCGACATTTGTCGGCTGCCCGAGGGGACGACGTCCAGGGCCGAGGCGATCAGTTTTGGTTCCTTACGCCTGAGTGTCCTGCCCGACGGACAATTACCGGCTTTCTTGCGAGACCGATCACTCATTCATCTCACTGCGAAAGTCGGCAGCCATGAGATGGCGGCCCTGGCGACGCCGTCGGGCGAGCGGATCGAGTGCACGACGATGGGAGAATTGAGGAATTGTTCTTATCGGCTCGTAGTCGACCGAAAGCTCCTCGCTTGGATTCAGTTCACCAGTCCGACCAACCGAAAAGACGCAGCCGCAAGCACTGAGGACGCATGCCTGCGGGTACTCAGACACTACGTCCGCTGGCCATAACTCAAGGGGTAAGAATGACCTATACTTTCAGTCAAAATGAGCTCGACGCAATCACAAGTGCTTACAACAACGCCGAGGCCGGAACGGCCCCGTGGTTCAGCGTCTATCAGACAATTTCAAGCGCTATTTCGACCGATGGAGTCGCCGATGCCGGCGTCGATCCTGCCGTCCTGGTTTGGGTAAACGGGGCGACCGAGGTGAACGCAGACACTGGCGTCTTCTCGGAATTCATCCGCAGCTATTCCGTTGCGCAGTACAATTTTCGTTTTGATGGCGCGCCCGCCATGTCTCTTCAAGACGTGTCCAACGCGGTTGCCAAAGGCGTCGCAGAGGACATTCTTACAAACCATCAACTGCCGAGCCTGTACCAAGTGGGGCTGCTCGACGCCGGTCCAGCGATCGCAAACTATTTTCATGGCGATCCCGCTGGTTGGTCCGGAAATCCGCTCTTTCTCTTCCTCGGCGAGGATCGCTTCTTCCGCGGCACGATTCTGCATGAACCGACGAGCACCGAGCCGACCCCTTCCCTTCCGGAGGACCGTTATGACCTATTGGCGTTCATCGAAAGCAGTGTCACCGCATTAGGTGATGTCGACAGCTTGGCGAGCCTTTCCAAGCGCATCTACGACACAACGGTGTCAACCGGCGTTGGCCCGCTCAATACCATCGGCATAGTCTCGAGCGCAATGTTCGACGCTGAGACATTGCTTGAGAAGTATTACGGGCACCCTCTCTCCTACCTCATGACTGGCTGCCATATCGAACTCGGCAAGTCTGGCTCGGACGACATCTCAGCCGGTACGACAAGCTGGCTCATCGATGGAGGAGCGGGTAACGACACCATTTCGGGTGGATCGAGCGACGACATCCTCGACGGCGGTGGCGATTCTGACATCTTGATGGGCCACAACGGGTTCGACAGGATAGTTGGCGGTGATGGTGACGACATTCTCGTCGGAGGTACCGCAACCGGTCTGACGCTGACAACAAACATCAATCTGACGAGTAATCATTCTGAGTGGGATGATGGCGTCGGCGACAGATTGATGGGCGGCAATGGCAACGACACCTATCTCATCCATTTGAAGGAAGGAGACACCTGGGAGTGGGCCGGGCTCTACGACTTCAACCAACAAAAAGCCGCAGCGCTATTAGATGTCATCGATACCGTCGACGAGTATTATGGTGATGGCGTTGGCCAGATCAAAATTCAGCTCTACCATGAGTACTTTGACCCGGGCGAGCAATACCAGGAAATTGGCGTCGCCGGAAACTATCAATATTCGTACACTGACGAGTTTGGTCGTGTGAAGTTCTACACAGACAGTTCCGGACGCGAGCTCGCTCTCTACGACGTCATTGACCCCGAACTTGGCGGTACCTACCCATGCCTGTTCGTTATGGCCGGCTACCCGGCGAGCCCGGTGGTGGCCATCAAGGATTTCTACCAGGGCGACTTCGGCATCACGCTTGATGGCTACACAAACATAAGACCAGAAAACGGCCAGCCTCAGCCAGGGAACGATTTCAATGGCACAGGTTCTCCGGAAGATTTCGCCGGCGGACGAAACGACGATGCCGTGGGCTACGCTGCTTCAAACGAAGGCGTGCACATAGATTTGGCGGCCGGCGCAGGTTCGGGCGGCGACGCCGCTGGCGACCATTATTCTTCAATCGAGAACGCCACCGGCTCGAACCACAACGATGTCATCACCGGAAGCCAAAAGGATAACCAGCTATTTGGCCTGGACGGCAATGACACAATCGATACCGGCACTGGGACCGACTTGGTGGACGGGGGCAGCGGTGACGATCAGATATTACTTGGGACCGGAGAGAAGTACGTCAACGGCGGCAATGGCACTGACATGGTTGTCCTGGCGTTCGATCGAAGCGACTACACCGTCAGCAACAGCAACGGAACGGTCCACATCTCGGGCAATGGCGTGAGCGCATTGATCACGAATGTTGAAGTGCTTCGCTTCAACGATGGCGATGTTAGCGTGGGAACACAAGCCGTTCCGGACATCCTTGGAACACCAAACGACGACACGATTTATGGCACGAACGATGCTGACGTCATTCGTGGTCTCGCGGGCAACGACTATTTGGACGGCATGGAAGGCGCGGACACGATTCATGGCGGAAAAGGCGACGACACCGTTGCAGGCGCGCTGGGTAGTGACGTCTACATTTACGCGAACAATGACGGCAACGATACCGTGTGGGACGGCCCTGAATCGGGCGCGGTCGACGTTCTGCGATTCAAAGACCTGAATCTAAGGGACCTGACGATGACGAGGTCTGGAGAAGATCTCGTCATAACGGTCAACGACACGAACGAGACGATCACCCTCGCCGCTCAGTACCACAACGCCGCGGAAAACTACGCGATCGAAAAGCTCGAATTCGCGGACGGGTCCTCCCTCGATCTTGAACATGGCAACGATACGAATTGGATATATGGCACCGCGGCGGCTGACACCATTTCAGGAAACTGGGGCAAAGACTACGTCATCGGCGGCCTGGGGAATGACACCCTAAGCGGCAGCGCTGGCGGCGACGTCTACATATATTCTCGCGGCGACGGCAACGACGTCATCAACGACGGCACCGGCTTCAGCGACAATGTCGACGTCCTGCATTTCACCAACATCAACGCCGCCGATATCACCCTTGCGAAGCACGGCAACGACTTGATCGTGAGCATCGACGGAAACAGTGCAAGCATCGTGATTGAAGATCAATATCACGCGGCAAATGATCCTTACTGGGGAATAGAGAAGATCGAATTTGCCAATGGCACAGTATGGAACCAGCAGGACATAGCAGAGCACCTGGCCGCCTAACCCCGGTATCTCATCGACCCTTGCACCGCACGTGGTCAGAGCGGCGCAAGTACAGTTTTTAGCCGCTTGGCCGCGCTGCGTCCGCAGAAATCGCGATTCAGGACCCAAGGTCGAAGCGAATGCGCTCCTCACTTTGCCGATGCGAGCGGCCTATTGCGTTGCGCGTGATCGTCAGGCGTTGGGCGCGCCCGGCAATCTGGCGATGCAAGATTGAAGTGCTGACGAGGCTGCCTGTGTGCCGCTACCATAGTCGTGAGCGAGGCCCGCAGGCTGGCCGGCGCCATGTGACGGCCCTTCCTTCCACATGGTCGGCTGCCACCTCGTCGGCCGTCACCTCCTCAAGCACCGCCTGGGGACGGAATTCTCTCCGCCACGCTTCGGCCGCATCGCGATCGTCGGCAAGATGGAGGAGAACGGCGCCTGGTCCAGCGTGCTGATAGATGCGGACCGAACCGACCGGCGGACGTTCGATCACTTCGAATGCCAGACCTGAGTCGAGATCGAACGAGAGATTGGTTCGTGTAAGGACGCCAAACTGTCGTAGACTTCCACCTGCTGCATGATGAACCAGGGCGGTGATGCGTTGTTACCAAGAATATGGGGGCCGAACTTTTGGGCGAGGCGGCCCTGGCTGTTGGATTTTTTCCAACGGATGACTTTTCGCCTGAAATCCTCATTCGGACAAGGTTTGCCGTTGGACCAGGCAATGATCGAACCGATGGGAGCTAGGTCGTAGATGAGAGACACAGACATTGAGTTCCTTCTTGAATCTGCAATGGCTCGAAACAGACCCGCCGCCGGTGGTGGCCGGCGGCGGATGTGTCAGTCGGAGTTGAAAGGCGTGGCTATTCCGCCGCGATGCCGTAGGCGGACTCCTCGTCGCTCTGGCCACCGGGCTCCAGGACGTCCGCCCCTTCGCTGACGTCGGTGGATGCATCAGTCGCATCTGCCGAGGCGTGCTCGTCAGGCTCCGGAACCTCGCCGTGCTTGATCAGTTCAACGAGTTCTTTCGGATCGGGGGCGAACAGCGCCGCCGGATACACGAAATGCCCTTCCTTGAAATGCTCGACCATGGCGGCGCGTGTCTCCCGCACCCGGGCCTTCGGATGGACGGATGTGCCTTTGCACGACGCTTCGAGGGATTGACGGGACAAGCATGCGAGGAACGCCTCCGTTCCCATATTCGGCAGGAAGGCGTCCGCCCCGATCGCATCGCCGGCGATGCGGGAGATGATACCGCTGTTGGAATTGTTCCGCCTGCAGGACAGCACGTCGATCAGGACGGAGCGGGCGGTGACGCGCAAGATATCGATGTCGAAGGCCAGCTTGCCGCCCTGATCGAACAGACTTGCGGCGTGCCGTTTGAACCGGGCGCCGCTGTAGAATGTTCTGTCGGCACCCGAGTCGACGCGGACGTTCAAGCCTGCGAACGCGAGCACCAGCAGTGCCATCAGCATGTCGTCCTCGATCGGCGCACGCCCGAGTGCTTCATGCAGCGCATCCGTGCGATAGTCACCGATCATGTCGAGACCATTTTGAGTGACGTCGGGACGTGACTTCGAGCCGGCGACCGACACCTCATCCACCTCGTCTGCGTCGCCGGCTGACACCGCGCTGTTTCCCTTCGGCTTCTTGGCCTCCGGCAGCCGGTAATGGACCGTCTTCACCTTGCCGTCGCGGTCGAGATACATGGCGGTGTGGTCGGATTTCTGGGGCTTGCCATGGACCTGTTCGGCCTTCTTCGGCAATTCCGGCTGACCCCAGTTGTTTGCCTCAACGATCGATCCCTTCTTGGGGAGATTATTCGTCATCCATTCGTGCTGGGCGCCGAGGAAGGCTTCGACATTGGTCGTGTAGCGGCTGTCTTCATTGCCCGGCGCAAACAGATCCTCGACCCATTCGATGCCGTAAGCCGCCGCCAGGTCATCGCCGAAACTCGCATCCTTGGCGTACATGCGCTTGCGGTTCAACGCATTGGCAATCGACCACCATTGCGCAGTGTCGCCCTTCTTGGGCTTGTTCGCCTTCCAGACCTCGCTCTGCTCGTCGACGCTGGCAGCAGCGATGGTGCGAAGCTGCTGTTCGTTCGGCATGTCGCCAAGCGCGATCTGGTCGAGCATCGCCGGCAGCAGCTTTGCCAGAAGGCGTAGTTTTTTGATCTGGCGGACAGGCAGGGCAAGCGCCACGGCAATCGTGTCCTCATTCCAATCGAGATCAATGAGGCGCTCGATGCCGCGCCACTGGTCGACCGGGTTCAGCGGTTCGCGCGCGATGTTCTCGACGATCGACCGCATGGCGCCGTTGTCGTTCGCCGCTTCGACGACGATGACGTCGATTTCCTCAAGCCCGGCGGCGACGGCCATACGGGTGCGACGATGTCCAGCCTCGATGATGTAGCCGTCACCATTTCGATCATGGAAAATCACCGGTGGCTGGATCACACCGACGGCCTTGATGGTCGCCAGGAGAAGTGCGTCTGCCTGAGATGTTGATTTGGACTGCCTTGTATTGTCGGGATTGGTCTTTAGCGTGCGGGGATCGATCTTCATGAGTTGCATGATTTTTTCCTTTTCAGCTTCCAAGCCGGCCATATGCCGGTCCTTCCTCTCGTCTTCTTTTTCCCGAAGACACTTCCCGGACGGCAGGGCGGTCCGACCGGCGCAACTGCGGCCGAGCATCCCTGCTGCGACGGACGAGCGGGGTGCGAAGCGCCTTGCAAAGGACGAGTGGCCGGGATGTCGAGGCGGCGGTTGAGCGCAAGCGGCGGCGGGCGGGCGGGTCTGCCAATCCGCCTCCTTAAATTCCCCTTCTCATTTTCTCCTTCATTCGAAGGTCACGGTGATTTCTCACCTGGCACCAATGCCGACGATGAAGCTGCAGGGGGATGGCACGCGATACGGCGTCGAGGAGGCGCTCTTGGCCCTTGAACTGCCGCTCGCCAGTCGATATCCGACCTCCGGGATTGATCACAAAGAATAGGTAACCTGCATGACGCCAATGTTCCTCGTAACGCATTCTGGCGGTTTCCATGCAGATGAGCTGCTGTCCAGCGTGATCCTGACACGGCTGTTTCCGGAGGCACGCGTGATCCGTAGCCGCACAGCCGAGTGGATTACGTCCGGCGATGACAGGATCATCTACGATGTCGGCGGAGCCTATGATCCGAATGCGGGGGTCTTCGATCATCATCAGCGCGGCGCGCCTTTGCGAGACGACGGCCAGCCGTTTAGCTCATTCGGACTGATCTGGCGCCAATTCGGGCGGGACTACCTGAGCGCTTCCGGCGTTCCCGCATCAGAAATCGACGCGCTGCATGCGAACTTCGACCATGACTTCGTCTTGCCTGTCGATCTGATGGACAACGGAGCCTTGAGCCCATCCGCTGCCGGTGCTCTGGCTAAGCTGACGCTACCCGTCCTTTTGGAAACCTTGAAGCCTGTCTTCGATGACAAAGAGCCAGGTGCTGACGATCGGGCATTCCATGACGCGCTTTCGATCGCACGCAGTTTTGTCGAAGCGAGCATAAGGCAGGATGCCGCGAAGCTGCGCGCAGAGTCGATCGTGCGCCAGGCGATAGCGGCAACGGGTGACGGTTCTGTGCTGGAACTGCCGATGGGGATGCCGTTCAGGTCGGCGATCGTGAAGGCGGGTGCCGACCATCTGCTGTTCGTCGTCCATCCCCGGGATACCGATTGGTGCGTCACCGGCATCCGGCGGTCGAGCGACAGCTTTGAGCAGCGTGCAGATCTGCCTGCAGCCTGGGCCGGCTTGACCGGCCAGGACCTCGCGGCCGTCTGTGGCGTGGCGGACGCGACGTTCTGCCACAACGGCCTCTTCATCGCCGCGGCAAAAACGCGCGAAGCTGCACTCGAAATGGCGAGCATTGCGGTTACGCATGCCAGGCAGACGAACGTGCAATCGGCGATCTGAGCAAGAAAAAAGGGCCGACGGAAAACCGCGGCCCATAAAGTGTGAAGGTAATTAAAACCTCCAGAGGGGAACAGCTGGTGCGGCGGCACTGGGAGGAGAAGCCGCCATGTGCATCAGCTGCGAGCACTATGCTCGATTTTTGATCAGATGGAAAACATTTCTTGTGCAATGCAGCCATGCACATGCTGCAGCGCATTCAAGCTCCTTCCGAGGCATTGGAAGGATGGATGGCAGCTTACGCCGCCTCCCTGTCGGGTTCGGCGTCCTGGCGAGCCTCCGCTGCCAACGCCTCATCCACGTCCCGAAGCTGTCGGCGCTTCTCGGCGAGCTCGTCCGCGAAAGCGAACGTGCCGCCCTCGCGCGACCGGTAGGAGGTGAGCCGCCGGCGCGCTTCCTCCAGGCGACGGCGATATGCATCCTGTTCCTCCTCGAACCCATCCAGAGCATGTTCGAGCCGCGAGATGGCGCCGAGCGGCGTCACGGTGATGGCGAGGTCGATGTCGAAGTCGGCGCCGGTCCGCCGCAGCATGGTTGCGTAGCGATAGCCGTCGCCCCTGCCGAAACGCTCGCCTTCGAAGACCAGGTCGAAGCCCCCGATCGACGCAAGCACGATCTCTCCCTCCTGCTGCTGCTGGACGAGCGTGAGGATTTCCCTCATCAGCGCGCGTCCGGCATCCTTGCGTTCTTTGAAGCGGTTGCCGGTGACGGCCATGTCAAACGCATCACCTGTGGTCGGAATGAGGCGGTCGATATCCTCAGCGATCTCACCGATGCGGCGGGTGGAGACCTCGATATCACGCTCGGCATCGCGCATCTGCCGACGGACTGCATATTGGTCGTCGTCGTGGGCGGCACGCAAGCGCTCGAGGCGGGCGATATCGGCTTCGAGCCCGGCCTTCTGCATCAGCCGCTCATCGCCGCTGGCAATGGCTTTGGCCATAGCGAACTGATTGGCGGCTCCTCCGCCGAGATCATCGAGGCGGCGAATGGAGGTGTCGCCTGATAGTGCCGCTGCGATGAAGCGCGCCTTGCGCTCGTTGTTCTGCCACATCGATGCGTCGAGCGAGCCTTCGGTGGCATAGGCGAAGATATCGACTTCCTCGTGCTGGTTGCCCTGCCGGACGATGCGGCCCTCGCGCTGCTCGATATGCGACGGCAGCCACGGCACATCGAGGTGATGGAGCGCCTTCAGCCTGAGCTGGGCGTTGACGCCGGTGCCCATCGTCTCAGAGGAGCCGATCAGGAAACGGATCCGGCCGGCGCGAACATCGCCGAACAGGCGCTGCTTCGCTTCTGTCTTCTTGTAATCCTGCATGAAGGCGATCTCGGCCGCGGGAACACCAAGGCGGACAAGCTCGTCGCGGATCCAGCGATAGGCCGAGAACCCGCGGGTTTTCTCGACGTTGATCGTGCCGAGATCGGAAAAGATCATCTGCGCAGCGCCAGGCAGCTCGAACGGCTTGCCGTCCGGCCGGACATAAGAACTTTCGGCGGTCTCCTGCCAAATGCGGAACGCATTTTGGATCAGGAGATTGAGCTTGTTGTCCACCTCGTTGTGGTTGGCCGGCACGACAAGCCGAAGATCGATTGCCGCGTGACGACCGTCGGTGATCACCGAAAGCAGGATGTCGTCGCCGGGCTTGGCCGGTCCCTCGCGCATCTCGATCGCCTTGATGCGCGCATCGAGGACTTGCTGATAGGCTGTGAAGGCAGGCGTCGGCTTGGCGGTGAGGATCTGGCGCCGGCCTGTCGCGATATCAGGAACCTTGACATACTCTCGGAGGTCGGCAGGCAATACCACGTCGGCAAAGCTGCGGAACATGGCGATCAGTTCCGGTACGTTGACGAAGGAGGCAAAGCGGCTAACCGGTTTATATTTGCCGGACGGCTGGATCTCGAGTTCGGTCGTGGTGTCGCCGAAGCATGATGCCCAGGCGTCGAACTCGTGAAGGCCGCGTTCGCGCAAAGCTTCCGAACCGAGCAATCGCTGGATCGAGAACATTTCGCCAAGCGTGTTGGTGATCGGCGTGCCGGAGGCCAGCACCAGCGCGCGTCCGGGATTCTTGCTCTCGATGAAACGCGATTTCACATAGAGGTCCCAGGCGCGCTGCGAACCATTGGGGTCAATGCCCTTCAGCGTCGACATGTTGGTGGCGAAGGAGAGCTTGCGGAATTCCTGCGCCTCGTCGACGACGATCTGGTCGACGCCGATCTCGGAAATGGTGAGAAGATCGTCCTTGCGGGTCGATAACGACTCCAAGCGCTCTTTCAGCCCCTCCTTCAAGCGCTCCAGGCGCTTGCGCGAGACACGATCGTCGCTGTCGACCTTGACCAGCAAATCTTCGTAGAGCTGCAGCTCATCCTGGATCATCTGTTGTTCGAATGCCGAGGGCACGGCAATGAACCTGAAGGCGGAATGCGTGATGATGATCGCGTCCCAGGTCGCTGTTGCGGCGCGGGAAAGGAAGCGGGCCCGTTTGTCCTTGGTGAAGTTGGTTTCGTCGGCGACGAGAACGTTGGCGGAGGGATAGAGCGCCAGGAATTCGCGCGCGGCCTGCGCCAGGCAGTGGCCAGGAACGACGAGCATCGCCTTGGCGATCAGTCCGAGGCGACGCTGTTCCATGATGGCGGCTGCCATCGTCATCGTCTTGCCGGCGCCGACGGCATGCGCGAGGTAGGTCGAACCTGAAGAGATGATCCGCCAGATGCCGCGTTCCTGGTGTCCATAAAGAGTAAAGGCGCCTGAGGCGCCTGGAAGTTTGAGATGCGAGCCATCGAATTTTCGGGCCGCGATGTTGTTGAAGCGGTCGTTGTAGACCCGCGCCAGCCGGTCGGTGCGATCGGGATCGGTCCAGACCCAGTTTTGAAACGCCTCCTTGATCTTCTGAAGCTTGTCGCGCGCCGCCTCCGTATCGACGACATTCAGCACCCGACGCTCCACCTCGCCGTCCCGAAAGGTATCGAAAATCTGCGGGACGCGGCTATTCAGTGCATCGGCGAGTAAGTCCCCGGCATGGCGGCGGCTCGTGCCCCATTCCGAGGTGCCGGCGGCGCTATAGGCGAGCTGCCGAGCCTCGACCGTCCAGGAACCAAGCTCCGGCATGTGTTGGATCCTGATATCGGCAGCCATCGTCTCCTTGACGAAGGCGACGACATCGGCGGCGGGGATCCAGGGTGCGCCGAGGCGAGCGGTAATGTCGGATGGGCTCAGATCGGTCGGCTGGACTGCCTGTAGCGCGCGAACATTCCGTTCAAAACCGGGATCGAGCGCTGCAGCCGCTTCGGCGGCCGCGAGCTTGGTGCGAACTGCGCCTGAGAGATAGGCGTCCGAGGTCTGCCATGAACCGTCTGCCGGATTGCGGAAAATGCTGTCGCCCAGGTCGGCGACGACATCGTCCGGATCAAGATGCACGAGTTCTGCGATATGCTCGATATCGACGCGACCGCGCTCGTTGAGTACGACCGCCAGCGCATCGCCAGCACTTGTGATGACCGGCGGGGTAGGGGGTGAGATCACCCGTTCGGAGAAGACCGGTCCGGGCTTGGCCGTATCGGTGTCGAGGTCGTAGTCTTCAATCGACGCCACCAGCCAGCAATCGGGATCGTCACGGAACGGGTGCAAGTTCGGTTGACGATGGTTTTCGCGAACCTCGCCGGTGTTCTCGTCCTCCACGATCGAGACCGTGGTATGATTGATCGGGCCAAAGTCACGGACGAAGCTCGACCAGGCGATCCGAAGCCGGACCTGAAGATCGCACCAGGGACGGTCCTGTTCCTGTGCCTTCAGCACGTCGCGCAGGGCATCGCGGATTGGGATCAGCTTCCTGATGATCCGGACATGCTTTTCCGACATGCCGTCGCCGTTACGGTCCCTGCCTCTAACTTTAGCCGGCTTACCATCGACCATCTGCATGAGGCCATAGAGCTTGTCGACGAAGAAGCTGCCCTCACGAATCTTCTCAGTGATCGGACGAAGATCAACGATGTCGCCGAGCTGGTCTTCGAGGTGGATGTCGATTTCGGTCGGCTCGCCGTCATAGCGGTCTTCCGGAAGGAGACGGATTGCCGCCCGCAATGCCTGTTCCAAATCGACGCTAGCACGGGGGCGGCATGTATAAGTCTCGCCGAACGGACCGGATGTCAGGGCGTGATCGCCGAGCACGAATTCCGGATGTCGCGCGAACCAGCGGTTCACGCGGATCGCACCCTCGTCCTCTGTTGCAGGACGGACCTCTTCGAGTTCGAGCCAGGTGAGATCGCCCTCTGCCTCCCCCGGCTTGCGTTTGCGGAAGAAGAGCAGGTCGACCACCACGTCGGTGCCCGCATCACGGCGGAAGCTGCCCTCGGGCAAACGGATGGCGGCGATCAGATCCGCTGTCTTGGCGATGTGCTCACGTGCGGTCACGTCGGCCTTGTCCATCGTGCCGGCACTGGTCACGAAGGCGGCAAGCGCGCCTGGTTTCAGGAGATCGATCGATCGCGCGATGAAATAGTCGTGTAGCCGCAGCACAAGCGATCGATATTGCCGGTCAGATCGAACCGTCCGATCAGAGAAAGGCGGGTTGCCGATAGCGAGATCATAGATCGCACTGAGGTCGGTGCGGACAAAATCGCCATTGACGATCCGGGCTTTGGGTTGGAGCAACCGCACGATACGCGCTGTGACCGGATCGAGTTCAATGCCGGTGACGTAGCTCGTTTCCCGGTATTCCCCTGGCATAAGTGCCGGAAAAAGACCGGTGCCAATACCCGGCTCCAGGATCCGACCACCGCGCCAGCCTAGCCGCTGCAGGCCTGCCCAGACCGCCCGGACAATGAACTCGGGCGTGAAGTGGGCATATTGGGTGCAGCGGGCAAGCGACGCATGGTCGGCCTCACTGACCGCGGCCTCCAGCGCGGCGCCGAGATCGTCCCAACCCGGCCGGAAGCCGACTTCGCCCGGCCGCCGGAACATGCCGTTTGCAAGCTCGGACGCCCCGAATCCGGTGAAGCGGATCAGCTTGGCCTGCATGTCCCGAGTTGCCGGTAGATCGTGCTTCTCGAGTTCATTGGCGGTGAGGATAGCTGCAACATTGATCCGCGCCCGTTCCTTCCAGGTCGGGGCGAGGCCACGGTCGCCGGCGTCCAGATAGAAGTTGGCGCGCTGGCCCTGCTTGCGCGTTGCCGGCGTCCTGGCCGCCGGCAGCGGCAGCGCCCCGGCAGGCGCGGGCGGCGCCGGATCGGGTTCGTCATCGTTGGCGGCGAAACCGCCGAACGCGGTGACGCCCAATCCGAGACCAGACGAAAGCGCGCTGGTGCCGAACATGTCGAGAGTGAAAAGATCGTTGCTCATCGAAAGGCTCCTGTTGAGAAGGCAAGTGCCATCGTCCTGCCGTTCCAGGGCAGTCGATGGATGCGAAGGTTGGGAGGATGTCGCTGCGATGCCGCAGGCGCGGTGACCACGTTTGACCACTGACATCGGAGTCGGAAGCGTTGATTACGCGGCGACTTGCGATGGAAGGTGGCGCAGATGCACTGGAATTTTGCCGGCGATCTCATCATCAGTCAGATCACTGAGCAGCTTCAGCCGGGACTCGCCGACAGCATTATAGATTTTGACCAGCCGGCGGCCTGGCAGATGTTCGGGGCATGTCTCGTCGGAGTAGCCACGATAGGCGTCGGCCGTCGCGCTCCAGATATGCTCGAGACGTTCTTCCCGTGTCATGGCTCGAACTGGGCGGCTCTCCCGTTCAATGATGGCAAGCCGCATCCGCTCGACCGAACCGGCATCCGAGAGATCACAATAGCCGTGAAAATGTCGGATCGCAGCGTCGACCCGAAGTGCAAAGAAGACGCTCGTAACAGAACCCATGAGAAACTCGCGCATCGCGAACATCGATCCGCGGATCCATAGCGGTGGCAGGATTTCGAACATGTAATCGTGCTCGGTTTCGTCGATCTCGAACCACTCGCCGGCGTAGAGCGGGGTCGCGTCACCGTCCCAACGGTTCGGGCGCTGGGCATGGCGGTCGAACATGCGGAACATCTGCTGGCGGCTTGCGACACCCTGGAAAACTTTGCGGATTGCGGGAGAGGGGATCATTTTCTGCTCCTTCGAGTATCTGGACCGAAACGCAGCGGATCCTTACGACCTCACCATCCTCTTCAGCCCTTCATGACCCCTTCTGAGCCGCCGACATCGCGACCGGCCGGGTCAAGGGCCGGCTCGTCCGGGCGAAGCCTCCCTTGACGCGGCCGGCGCGAATGCGGCACGCCTCTCTCCTTTCTTTCCCTCTTTTCCTTTTCTCTGACCTTCAGGGTTTCGTTCCAATCCTCCTCAGGCGGGCGGAGACGTGTCCAGTCGCAGCCCACATCGCCGGCAAGCGCACGCAATCGTTCCGCATATATGTCGCCTTGTGAATTGGCGTCCGTCGCTGCGACGAGCTGGAGGCCAGGCCGGGAGGCGAGTGCGCGAAGGGCAGCCTCGGTGGTTGGCGACCATCCACCGCCGGTGCTAAGATAAAGTGTGCCGTCGCGCAGGCCCTCGATGGCTGCGAGGCTCATTGCATCGATCGAGGCTTCAGTGACGGCCAGGCGCAACGCATTACCTGCACCGAGACGGAAAAGGATCTTGGAGCCACCGGTGGCAAAGCCACGCCACTCGGGTCCGCGTTCTTCCCACCCGGCCACGACGCCGCGTTCATCCAAATGGGCAGCCCACATGCTTCCAAACGGCCCTTCCCGAAGCACGCCCCGAGCAAGCGCTTGCCCGATGATGCTGGCGGGAATTGCCCGGTTCCAGCGAAGATAGCACCATGCCCGTGAACCTGGCTCTGGGGCTCGGCGGGCATTCCAGCGATCCGGAATTGAACTATCGGGCTTTGAATCGATCGGTGGGCAGCGCCAGACGGGTTCAGACGGCTCAGATCCGACAAGCGAGGCGACGCGTTCAACGCCTTCCGAAAAACCGGTGCCGTCGAGATGGCTTACGAGCGAGAATACATCGCCCTTGCCGTCGCCAAGCGGGTCGAACCAACCACGCCCCTCATGTGTGACGATGATGATGTCATCGCCCTGGCGAAACTTCACGGCACGCCGGGTGCTTTCCCTCTGATCCACAGCAAAGCCCGAAGCCTCAAGCACCGCTTCGCATCTCACCCGGCCACGCAACTCCTCTATATCCTTCCTCTTCATATTGACCTCGATCGCACGGCGATCCTCCTCTCTTTCCTTTTCCGCACAGTTCGCGGGCACAATCCGGTCCGCCGCGAAGAGCAGAGGGGGCAAGGGCGCGGGTGGCAACTGACAGAAATTGCAGCAAAGACCTGCCAGCCGCGGCGCAGCCTCCCTTGCGGCCTCCGGCTCGCAAGCGGCAGCCGGAACGGCAAAGGCCGGCTCAATGCGCCGGCCAGGGGAAGAATTCATGCACGACCTCGAGATCGTCGCTGCCGTCGAGCTCGTCGGAGGGCAGAACGCCGTACTCTCCGTCGACTTCGAAGACGGTGACCGGAACCATGAGGTCAAGGGCCAGGCGATAAGCATGAGACTGAGCGAGGGAAAGATCGTACGACATTTGAGAGGCTCCATCCTGGAGCGGGGCAATTCCCGCTCGATGGCTCCCCAAAAGGCACGGCTTCGGGCGCGATCACCGCGGAGGCGATAGACAAAGCGGCCGCAGCTTGCTAGCGGACCCCTTGCGGGTTGATCGTGGAAGATCCGAAGACGGGCCAGGACGCCATCACAAGAGAGCGGGATTTGGCCGCTTCTGATGGAAAGAGCTCGCAAACCACCCCGTTCGCACTGATATTCGCCTCGGGGAGGAGCAGCCGTCGGCCAGAAGCGTGGGTACTAACCTAGTCGGGACTAGACATGCCTTAGATTGCACGTCCCAAGTGGATCAAATCAGCCCGATAGTTTTCGCAAGTTCGACAGCATGACGGATTGATTCCGCGCCCAACAATTCGACAGCCCTTCGCAGCTCGCCGCGAATTTCGGCCTCCGACCGGCCTTCCAATGTCGCAATCTCGCTAATTGGTCTGTCATCGGATATCCATCGCAGAAAGGCGATTTGGTCCGTCGAGAGTTGAGACATGCGAAAACCCAACTTTAGCGCCTCATTTGTTTGGGAATACAAGCCAAGTCCACCACTGCGCTCGCACGGTAGGGACGAGCCGCCCTCGTGCAAATGCGCTATGAACACCCGGCTGGCGTTCGATATCGGAGTAGAAGGCGACCAGGCAACCATGCTCTTGACGCTACATTGTTCGATCCACTTTCCAGCGCCTTTCGTGGAGGCCGCCGGTTCCCGGCCGTGTAGAAGAGCGCGCTGGCAGCAGAGAATCCGGCGAACAGAGCAAACATTGCGGGAGCTCCGACAGTACTGAGCGTCAATCCTCCCAGCGTCGGCCCGAGGAAACTGCCCGCACTCGAGAGCGCGTGGGCGCCGTAATAACTTCCTCGGTTTTTGTCGTTCGAAATACCGTCGACCAAGATGTATTCTGACGGAACGACCAGAATCTCGCCGACTGTGAACACCGCCATCGAAATTGCGAAACCCGCCAAACCCGAGGAACAGCCGAAACCAATCTGGCTGATCATGAACATAATGCAGCCGGCTCCAAGCGCACTGAGCGCGCCAACGCGTTCAATGAAGCGCCGAGCGACTGAATTGCCAAGCAGAACGACTGCACCATTGATCGAAACGAGATAGGCGAAGATCTCAGTCCCGCCGGCGATGTTTTGCGCGAGATAGAGGGCCAGCGTAGCCGACCATTGCCCATAGACGGCGATTAGCAGCGTGCCGCCAGCTACGAAATAGATCAGTCGCGGGTCGCGGATCGCGACCTTGATACTGGCAACCAACGGCATCGCAATGGAAGCATGACCGTCATCGGCGTGTTCCGCCGACGGCAGAGGCAGCAGATGAAGCGCGAATGCGAGTGCGGCATAGACGGCGCCGGCAGACATGAACAAAGTGGTCGTCGCAGCACCTGCCGCAACCCCAATCATCGGTCCGATAGTCCATCCAACATTCGATGCGGTGTAGCGCCAGGAAAAATACTTAAGGCGCAGAGGTTCAGGGCAAATGTCGCTCATCAATGCGCGCGACATCGGCCCGTAAATAGAGATCGCGACTGCGGCAACAGTTTGCGCAATAAAGAACATGACCACAGTGCCGGCAAGCCCCATCCCGATCGAGGCGAGCGCGATCGTTATCAGGGTCAATACCAACACGGCCTTTCTTCCGACCCTATCGGAAAGCGAACCAGCAAATGGCGCTGCGATCGCCCCCAGCAGGGGACCGACACCAAGCAAAAAACCAATCATGCCAGCACCGAGACCGAACACTTGCTGGAACTGGATCGCCAAGAAGGTCATGCTCATCGCGCGTGCAACGGTAACGACGCCCGCACCGCCGATGAGAAGCAAGACGCCGCGAGGTCTGTGTCGATGTTTGCCCATTGCTCCACCTGCTATTTCCTGCAGTTTCACCACGGTGCGGCTTCGACTAAAGTCCATGCAATGACAAGCCAGCGCGAAGCCGAAAGACCAATCAATCTGATGCAAAATCGAAAGAGACTGTCTTCATCGCTGTCGATGCTCAGGGCGGCGAAGCATCGCGATCAGCTTGAGCCCGCCCTGGGAGACCTCTGCCTGCGATATGGCCTGTCACACATGACATTTCTTGTGGCTCACATCCGCGGTCGGTCGGCGAGATACCCGTATTTCTGCACCACCTATCCCGCGGCATGGACGGACGCTTATTTCGAGAGAAACTATTTCGACGTCGACCCAGTGATCGGCGTCCTGCGCTGGGGGCATCTGCCGGTAGACTGGTCCTCTCTGGATTGGCGGCCTACGCCAGCAGACCACTTTTTCAAGGAGGCGACGCGCCACGGCATCGGCCCACACGGCTTGACGGTTCCCGTCCGAGGCCCGACGGGAGAGCGCTGCCTCTTCTCAGTCACGTCCAACCGTCCCAAGCGCGATTGGTCGAGTCTCCGCGCTTCCTGCATTCATGAGCTGCATATCCTTTCCCACTATCTGCACGAAACAGTGCTCACTGTCACCGGTCTGCGTGACGCCGGCCGCTATCGGGAGCTCTCGGGGCGCGAGCGGCAATGCCTCCAGTTGCTTGCGATGGGTCGGATCTCCAAGCAGATCGCAGCTGCACTGGGTATTTCGGAAAGCGCCGTCAAATTGTACCTGCGATCGGCAAGAGCTAAGCTCGGCGCCTCGACAAGCCATCAAGCCGTTGCGAAGGCGAGCTTCCTCGAGTTGATCGACCTCTGAAGGGGTCGATCGCGTCGCCCGCTCCCTCATATCGTTCCTCTTTCCGGTCATCGTCAATCTGTCGATTTCGGTAGATTGCCGCGCCTCCTGGTCGGGTTCACAGATAGCAACCTGAGGTTTTCAACCGGCGGGTGCGTGTATCGCAAGCCAAATTGCCCGCCAACGCCGGAAAATGAACCGCACGATCTGCGACCGATGGAGGAGATGGTCATGATGGACCTGGCAACGATCGAAAAGTGGCGGCGCGCTCCGCGAGTGACGTCTTTCGCTCCATTCTTCGAAAGAACTGCGAGCGGGCAAGGTGGGGCGCCGGACCTGGCCGAACCCGCGCTGGACATGAGCTTGCTCGACTTCGATCTCGATGCCGCGGTGTTCGCCGACACGCACCGGCGCCTGTGGGGAACTTTCGACAGCCATTACTTCGCGAGCATTCCTTATCGCCTCGAAGAGGAATGTCGCTTGGGTGCGGCCATGCTTGCCTTTGGATTGAGGGTCTGGGCTCGGGGCACCGGCCCCACCACCATCTACACGCTTGGCACCGGCACGGGCTGTCTGGCGCGCACGTTCGCCACGCTTGGCGACGGTCGTATTGAAGCACTCTGCTGCAGTCCGACGGCCGCCAATCGGACAGCTTTCTATGCGAACCGCGGAAGCGAGCATGCCCACTTTTTCCACGGCCCGTTTTTCGAACTCGATGACGAGCGGTATTCAACCGACGCCGATCTTCTTGCGTTCGGGAACGGGTTCGACGTGCTGTTCGAGGACACGACATTCCAGATGTATGATCGTGACCGGAGCAAGCAATTGGAGTTCGTCGTCCCGCGTATCCGACCCGGCGGCCTTCTCGTGCAGGTGCAGAAGCTTGCGCAACAGGACCCTGACATCTACGAGCAACGTGAGCGCCAGAAAGATGAGCAGTTCAAGTCGCGGTTCTTTTCGCCGAGCCATATCTCTGAGAAGAAGGACGAGGTACTCGCCACGATGACGAACCTTCAGGTCGATCTGGAAACGACGGTGTCGGCTCTCAGGGGCTTTTTCCGCTATTCCGTCGTGACATGGAACAGCGGCAACTTCTACACGATCGTGTCATCCAATTCGAGGGCATCCGTGCTTGAACTTGTTTCGCTGATGCTCAAGCCAGCGATCCCTCCGGGCTATTGCTACGAGCCGTTGCCGGCTGCGATCGTCGACACCGACGCGGAACCGCTCGGATTGGATCTGGCGTGGCGGCGCGCGAACACCATGGCGCTGCTTGCGCCACGGCTTCTCATGGCCTCGTGAAATGTCGGAAAGTCCTCCGGTCGAAACACGGGAATATTGCAGCGCGGCTGATGTCAGACAGGCGCTCTCCGCGCTGCTTCCCGATCTTTCCCGGTACTGGGAGCGGCCACTTCATGCCTATGCGTCGGTGGCCTACGATGCCGATCCCTTTCGCTCCGATTGCGCGAAGCGCAACCATGCTATGGATCGCCTCCGCGGTTGCATCGAACGAGCAGCACTCAGGGCGGGTTTTGAAGCGCAAGATGCTCGAAGCGCCGGCCTTCAAATCCTGGCAGCGCCGGTTCTCCAGACAGGGCCGCACTGCCTGCTGCTGATCGAGCCAGACGCGTTCTACACCCATCTCTTCAGCTTACTTGGCCTGAAAGCCCAGGGCCGGAAATGGCACATCAGCTATTTTGTTTCGACGACGACATTTACAGAGTCGGCAAAAAAGGGACCCGGCTGGCTTCGGCTGGAAGATGAGCCTCTGAACCTGTTCGGATTGCCCCGGAGCCGAATGGATGGTCGCGGCATCTGCTGCCATAATGGTCCCTATCGCTTTTCGCTCACCAACCCGAAAGGCGAAGTGGCGCCCAATGCCTCGGCCGCGCGGCTCCTTTCGGATTTGCCCAACGATGAGTTCGCTTCCGCCGCTGAAGCGATCAAGGCGGCCAATCAAAGCCTTTGGCGCAGCAAAATCGCCTCACCAGTGAATCTGCTGCAGCTCGACGACTTCGATATTGCCGACTTGGTCGCCGACCATCTCGAGGATGCACAATCATGGTTGTCGACCCATTTCGTCGGAGACGGCACGGTTGCCAACTGCATCCTGAATGCGATCGATGACCTCAACGACGGGCCGTGGAATGGCTGGATTCGAAGGACCACCGATCTCTTCTGGCGCGTGGAAAACGATAGAGTTGTGCCGCTGCGACTGCAAGATAACGTCCTCCGGTCGTGCGGATCATCACGCTTTCAAGCGGAGTACCGCTCCGACAGCCTTGCGAGGGCACTTCGTGCGCGTGCAATCCTCCCCAACCTGTTCACAGCATTCCTTGTCATGTCGATCTTGCCTGGGACGAGAGTTCTCGGCGGATGTCGGCAGACGATCTACTATCCCTTGATGCGCTATCTGAGTTCAATAGCCATTGAGCGATCGGGTGATCTCGGTCTTCTGCAGGCGCTTCAGAAAGATCGCCAACCGGGACTATGGGGGCATCGCGTCTTGAGGCCGGCCAACGGCGACTCGTTTCACGAGCTTGAAGTGGCCGGAGGGATCTCACCCCTCCTATCAAAATACGCGCAACTGTGGCTCACCGAGTCGAGCGGCGATCTCGCAAGCTTTACCCAGGATCCGATCTGGGCCAGCCTTTCAGACCATCTCCGCTCCGGCACGATCACCAGAGAGTCCGAGGAATGGCGGTGGTCAGGATTTTGACCGGTGCCCAAAAACACATCCGGGAACGGCCAGTGGTTAAGACCTCCCATGGGTCTGAGCACGATACGGCGATGTGACTGTGTCCGCCTATTTGCCTCAGATGCAGCGAACCTGCCTACGGGAGAAGTGGGCGGCGGCGGGATCAGCAAGAGGCAAACGCTCGCGAAGCGATTACATGGGCGTTGTCTCAAATCCCGCCCATGCAGAGATATTTCATCTCCAGATAATCTTCGAGGCCGTGGCGCGAGCCCTCGCGGCCGATGCCGGATTGCTTCATGCCGCCGAACGGTGCCGCCTCCGATGACATCCGGCCGGTATTGATGCCGACCATGCCATATTCGAGCGCTTCGGCCACCCGCCAGACATGCTTCAGGTTCGAAGAATAGAAATAGGCGGCGAGGCCGTAGATCGTGTCATTGGCCTCGCGCACCACCTGGTCGCCATCCTCGAAACGGATGATCGGCGCCAGCGGCCCGAACGTCTCCTCCTGGGCAGCACGCATTGCATGCGTGATGCCGGTGATCACGGTCGGTTCGAAGAAGGTGCCGGCGCAATCGATGCGGCTGCCGCCGCAGCGGACCTCGCCGCCCTTCTCCTTGGCATCGGCGATGTGGGCTTCGATCTTGGCGATGGCGTGATGATCGATCATCGGGCGGATGGTGATACCCGGCGCAAAGCCGTCGCCCACCTTCAGCTCGGCCACGCGCGCCACGAACTTTTCGGCGAATTCATCATGGGCGGCGGACTGCACAAAGATGCGGTTGGCGGACACACAGGTCTGGCCGGCATTGCGGAATTTCGCCTGGATGGCGCCATCGACGGCTTCGTCGATATCGGCATCGTCGAAGACGATGAACGGCGCATTGCCGCCAAGCTCCAGCGCCACCTTCTTGATCTGGTCGGAACATTGCCGCATCAGCAGTCGGCCGACTTCGGTCGAGCCGGTAAAGCTGATCTTGCGGACTTTCAGATTGCTGCAGAGTTCGCGGCCGACAGCCGCCCCTTCCGACGCATAGATCAGGTTGAGCACGCCTTCGGGAAAGCCCGCCTGCGCGGCCAGGGTGAACATCGCGCCTGCGACGAGCGGAGTCTGCTCGGCAGGCTTCAGCACGATAGCACAGCCGGCAGCGAGCGCCGGCGAGACTTTTCGGGCCACCATCGAGGCCGGAAAATTCCACGGCGTGATCGTGCCGACAAGCCCGACCGGCTGCTTGATCACCAGCATGCGCCGGTCGTTGGACGGTGCCGAGATCGTCTCGCCATAGATGCGGTTGGCTTCTTCGGCATACCATTGCACATAGGCGGCGGCATGCGACACTTCCGACTTGGCTTCGGCGAGCGGCTTGCCCATTTCGGCGGTGAGGATGGCTGCGAGGTCGTCGGTATGCGCTACGATCAACTGATGCCAGCGGCGCATGACCGCGCTTCTGTCTTTGGCGGGCAGGGCGGCCCATGCGGCCTGGCCCTCCGCGGCACGATCGATCGCCTGGCTGGTCTCGGGTATACCCATGTCCGGCAGTGTCGCCAGCAGTTCGCCGGTCGAGGGATTGAAGACCTCGAATGTCGGGCCAGACCATTTGGCATGGAAAAGGGCGATCTTGTCGAGATCGGCGAACAGCTTCGTATCGGTAATATGCCGGGTCATGGCTGGTGAGAGGGGCAAAACAGTCTCCCTTGGAAAGGCCAGCCAAGCTTAACGCACACCTGCCTCTTCCGTCTGTCGTCGCAGTCGGTGTCGCCGGGCAGGGGCCGCTAGATAGCGCCCAGCCGGTGGGGCGTCAATCAACTACGCGACGCACTCGGGCGAGATGACGCAAAGCGCTCCGCTATGTGTGGCGACTTTTCCACGACGACCTTGGGGCCGCCGTTGAGACGATCGGACATCATCATTTCGTATCGCTGACAGTCTTCGGGAGATGCGGTCTTTTTTTGAGCGGCGACTGTTGTGGCAACTCAGACGAATCGGATTTCGACGTCATCACTTTGGATGCCGGAAGCGAACGCCAACCCCACCACCGTTCTCCGGGATGAACTCAATTCCAGCCTCCACGAACGCACTTGAAATGCGCTCAAGTGTGCCTTCACGCAAATCCTCTCCGCGTTCGAGGCGGACTATTGTTTGCGTTGAAACCTTTGCTGCCGTGGCAAGGTCGATTACCCCCCAACCCAATGCGGTACGGGCCATTTTGCACTGGATCGCCTTCATATCACCATACAATGGTGATTTCGGTTGCATTTCATATATCGTTCCTATAGGTTACGCTCGTAAACGGCCGGATGACGTGTTGGAGCACGATATCCGGCCTGACCAAAACCAAGCTGTTTGGGAGCTCGGATCATGGCTGATTCTGAGAATAGCAGAACTTTGCCTGCAATCACGCAAAGAAACCTGCTGCCGATCACCGGGCGTTTTCTGAAAAAGCTGACGGCAGCGCGAGACCATACCACCCATGCGGCCGAAGCACTCACCAGATGGGAAGCTTGGTGGTGCGCACATCGTGAGAGTGCCCGACTCAGCAGTTTGCTGCAGCCGTTAGAGGCTAAGCTATTCCGAACAGTCAGCAGCCCCAGTGTGGAAATTCGCGTGCCGAAGCGAACCGCCCCCATCATGGCTGCAAGTTCGGATGAGATCGACCGCTGGCTTGAGGGCGAGGAATTCGCCGAGATGCGCATACGCGCCAAGGCGGAGCTCGCGAGCCGCCGGCGCGAATGGGAAGCAGCAGATATCGACGTCGGATATAGCCGTGCCAAAGAGGCGGAAGATATCGCCTCTGCCACGGAACACCGGCTCGCGGACGACCTCTTGGCCATAACCGCAGGATCGGTTGTATCTGCAACAGCCAAGCTGCACTGCATTATCGAGCAAGGAGAACCCAAGCCCAACAGCGACGAGTTCCCATGGCCTCAAGTCCGGTCCGTGCTGGCCGATCTCATGATGACAACTGCTCCCGGCATACTTTCCTCGAAGAATCCTTGAAGGAGACCTTAATTTTCGGCGTATTCGGCCGCCGTCGTGAAAAGGGCCTTCCTTGCCGGAGGGCGTCTCAGACACGGCGGGTCGTTAATCGAGATTCCGCCAAGAGCTACGCGGAATACAGGCACTTCATAGGTGAGTTCTCACTCACCCGATCCTGAGTGCCTTACTACAAAGCATACAACGCAAAACGGCAGTGAAGCCTGACCTTCGAAGCGAAACGATCGCTTCGCGGGGACGGGAGCGTGCGCGGTGAGGACATCCCTTTGCCGAAACGGGTTTCGCTGCAAAACAAAGGAGGGAACACCGTAATGCCAATATCGCATAAATTCCGCTCGCTCATGCTCGCAGCGACCATCACCGCGGCGGCGACGATCGCGCCATTCGATGCCGCTGCCATGGCAGAGGAACTGCGCGTCGGAACTCAACTCAAGTTGATGACGCTTGATCCGCAGTATGCCGATCTCAACGAAAACACGTCGCTGCTCTCCCATATCTATGAGCGTCTCGTCTATCAGGACGAGCACCTGGATCCTAAGCCTTGCCTTGCCGTTTCGTGGAAGCGGCTTTCGGAAACGCGCTGGGAATTCAAGCTCCGGCAAGGGGTCCGTTTTCATGACGGATCTCCGTTCAAGGCCGAGGACGTCATCTATTCAATCGCCCGCGTCCGGGATTTTCTCAAATCCCCCAGTGGCGGTTTTCAGTCCTATACGAAGCAGATCAAATCGGTCACAGCGACTGACCCTCTTACCGTCGTCATTGAAACGAAGAGCGATGTTCCGACACTCCCGCTTTCGCTCTCGTCCATCTTCATCATGCCACATAAGGCGAAGGGCTTCGTCACGACCGATGAGCTCAATTCGGGTGTGCCGCCCGTCGGCACCGGCCCTTACAAATTCCAGAGCTGGCAATCGGGAGAAGTCCTCAAGCTTGTCAGAAATAATGCCTATTGGGGAGGAACGCCTGCCTGGTCGAATGTTACCTTCCGGGTCATCGAAAGTCCTGCCGCCCGCGTTGCCGCTTTGACGACCGGTGATGTCGATATTGCAGACTATATTCCGGCGCGTGACGTAGCAGAGCTTGAGAAAGGCGGCGTAAAGATCGAAAGCACCAGCGCCGCCCGGTCGAACTTCTTGCAATTTGATGTGAGCAGGGCCGAGGCGCCGGGCGTGACCGACAAATCCGGCAATCCGATCCAAAATCCATTCCGTGACAAGCGGGTGCGTCAAGCTCTGACCATGGCGACCGACAGAGCGTTCCTATCCGAGAAGATCCTTCTCGGATACGGAACCGCGGCAGCACAGCTTTTCCCAACCGGTTTGTCCGGAACATCGACGAACCTCAAAGTCCAGGCGCCGAACTACGATGGCGCAAAAGCGCTTCTGGCCGAGGCAGGTTTTCCGGATGGCTTCAATGTCGTGCTTGCTGGCCCCACCGGGCGTTATCCGGGCGACGGCGAGTCGTTGCAAGCCATCGCGCAAAACTGGGCCCGGATCGGTGTGACCGTTCAACCCGTCGTCGCGCCATTCTCGGTTTTTGCGACGCAACGGTCGAACGGTGCCTATCCGGTCTGGTACGGCGGCTGCTCTGGCGAAGCCGTCACACTTTGCCTGGACAGCGTTCTTGCCTCGCCGAACACCGAGCTTGGAACGGGTTCGCTGAACTACGGCAAGTACCAGAATACAGCGTTTGACGAAATGCTCGCGAGGGCAAAGGTGCTCGAGGACGGTCCAAAGCGCAACGATGCCCTTGCCCAAGCGACGGAATTCGTCATGGCGGATTACCCCATCATCCCGCTCTATCATTTTCACCTGATCGTCGGATACCGCGAGAAGGTGCGCACATACACCGTGCACCCGCGCGGCTGGACCACGGCGATGCAGGCCGTTCCGTCGGGGGAATAAGTTCAATGATCATGATGAACGCTGTCGCGGGAAGGCTTTTACAAGCATTCCTCCTCCTCCTTGTCATGTCGCTCATCGGCTTCATTGGCATCCACACCGTGGGCAATCCCGTCTACAACATCGTCAACATCGAAACCGCCACCACTGAGGACATCCGCAAGGCGACGATCGCGCTCGGATTGGATCTGCCGCTCTGGCGGCAATACCTGCTCTTCATCGGCAACGTCGGCACCGGTAACTTCGGAACGTCATACATCTATCACCTGCCAGCCTTCGGCCTGGTGATGAGCAAGTTGCCCGCCACGTTGGAACTCGCCTCAATCGCTATGGTGTTCGCGGCCTCTGGCGGAACCTTGCTCGGTGTGCTTGCCGGCCGCCGGCAGGGAGCTTCGGTGGATCGCACCATCCTCTCCGGAAGCGTATTTGCACTGAGCATTCCGTCGTTCTGGTTGAGCATGATGCTTATCCTGCTCGGCGCCATCGTGACCGGCTGGTTTCCATCGGGCGGGCGGGGATCGACGGTCTCGCTGCTCGGCCAGGAATGGAGTTTCCTGACGCTAGATGGACTGAGGCACCTGACACTCCCTGGATTGGCCCTTGCGATTCCCAACGTTGCCCTGATCGCGCGGCTCGCACGATCTGGGACGATCGAGGTGGAGAGCCAAGATTTCATCCGGTTTTGTCGGGCCAAGGGTCTCTCATCAAAGAGGATTTTGTTCCGGCATACCTTGCCGAACATCAGCGTCCCCATCGTAACCATTGTTGGCATGCAGTTCGGCGGCATGCTCGCCTTCGCGGTGGTGGTGGAGACGATTTTCGCCTGGCCGGGCGTCGGCAAACTGCTGATCGACTCCATTCAGCTTCTGGATCGTCCCGTACTGATGGCGACTTTGACTTTCGTCTCCGTCGCCTTCGTTGCACTGAACGCAATCGTCGATCTCTTCTACGCTGTGCTCGACCCGCGCGTGCGCCTATCCGCATGAAAGGAGGGACCTCATGAAAGCCGAAACAATCCGCGCGCTTTGGAAGCGCCCCCGGCGACACCGCGTCAGCCTGTCCACAATCGTGCTTGCCAGCTACATCCTTCTGGCGCTCACGGCATCGATCATCGCACCGCAAAATCCCTACGATCCGTTGCAGATCTACGGATGGGAAGCCTCATCACCTCCGGGGGTGGCGGGAAGCGGGGGCTACATATATCTGCTCGGGACGGACGGTCTCGGACGAGACATCATGAGCACCATTCTCTACGGTCTGCGGATCAGCCTGATCGTCGCCGTCACCAGCACCGCAATCGCGGCGCTGATCGGCCTCGCCGCAGGTGTCAGTGCGGCGTATTTCGGCAAGTGGGTCGATGCCGTCATCATGCGCATCGTCGATCTCCAGCTCAGTCTTCCGACAATCTTGGTGGCCCTTATCGCGATCGTCACGCTCGGACCGGGGATAGATCGCATCATTCTGGCGATCATCATCGTGCAATGGGCAATCTATGCCAGGCTCGCACGCGGGATCGCCCTGAGCGAAATCAGCAAACCCTATCTGGACGCCGCACGCTTACTGCGGCTGCCGACCCGACGGATCATCTTTCAGCACCTGCTTCCCAACAGCATCGCACCGGCCATCACCTTGATTCCGATCGAACTCGGACACGCCGTGGCCCTTGAAGCAACGCTGTCGTTCCTCGGACTGGGCGTTCCAATCGACAAACCCTCGCTCGGTTCCACCGTCGCGAACGGGTTTCAATACCTTATGACCGGCCAATACTGGATCAGCCTGTTTCCGGGCCTCGCACTGTTTGGCCTCATCGCAAGCATCAACTTCGTCGGCGAAGATATCCGACGCCGTCTCGATCCAAGGAGCCGTTCGATATGAGACCCGAGAGCACCCAAGACCCCCTTCTGGTGGTCAGCAATCTCACACTCAAATATCGCGCTGCGACCGGTTCAACGACAATCCTCAGCGATGTCAACCTCAGCCTCCGCCGCCGAGAAATCCTTGGTCTGATCGGTGAATCCGGCGCCGGAAAGTCCACGCTCGGCAACGCGATTCTCGGGTTTCTGCCGCCCGAATTCGAACGCACGGCCGGTACGATCCAATTCGATGGGACGTCGCTCGATGACATGGACGAACGGCAACGGGCTGCCATGAGGGGACGCAGGATATCCGCGATATTCCAGGATCACACCGCCTCGCTTGATCCGTTGATGACCGTCGGCGCCCAGATCGAAGAAACTGTTCAGGCCACCAGCGGACTATCGAGCAGGCAGGCACGCACACGCGCAATCGAGCTGCTGAGCCGCGTCGGCATTCCGGATCCCGGCGAACGATATGCCAACTACCCGCACCAGTTCTCCGGCGGTCAGCGCCAGCGGATCGTCATCGCGATCGCGCTTGCCGGGACACCGGACATCATCGTCGCGGATGAACCGACGTCGGCCCTCGACGCCACGGTTCAGAAACAGATTCTAGGCCTTTTGCGTGACCTTGTGAATGAGACGCGCGTGTCGGTCATTCTCGTCACAGACGACATGGGCGTGATCTCGGAGATCACCGACAGGGTCGTGGTTATGAAACATGGGGAGATCGTCGAGCAGGGCGCCACATCGGCGATCCTAGACGCGCCATGCCAGAACTACACGCGCAGCCTTCTCGCCGCAGTGCCTGTGCTCAAGATTCACAGGTCCGCCGGACCGGGAGAGACCGTCGAGAACTTCGGCAATCGTCGCTTGGAAGACGCGACAATGGAATCCGATTCAGCGCCGCCGATCCTCATCGCTCATGGCGTCACGAAGACCTTTGCAGGGCAGGAGCTACCGTTTTTTCGCAGGAAGACCAGGAAATCTGCGCTGCAGGATGTGTCCGTTCAAATGCGCCGTGGCGAAGTGACAGGGATTGTCGGCGAAAGCGGCAGCGGCAAGAGCACGATCGGTCGGATCATCGCCGGTCTGGAAACGGCCAGCCAGGGAAAGCTCGATATCGATGGGACGTGTTTCGACATTTCTCTTGTCGGCCGCCGCAGCGGGCTGCTCGGCCAGATCCAGATGATTTTCCAGGACCCGGCGGCATCCTTGAATCCCCGAATGCCGGTCGGCGAGACGTTGCAGGAAAGCGTCAGGTTCGGCGCTCCTGGAGCGCAGGACAAACGACCAGATATTGCCGCGATGATGGATCGGCTCGGGCTGGCACGAGGTCTCCTTGCCCGGTATCCGCATCAACTCTCGGGTGGACAGAAGCAGCGTATCTGCATCGCGCGCGCCCTCCTCGCCAACCCGAGGATTATCGTCGCCGACGAACCCACGTCGGCGCTCGACGTGTCCGTGCAGGCGGAGATCGTCACGCTTCTGAAGGAGAATGTGGCGGAGCAGGGGATATCGATGCTCTTCATTTCGCACGATCTCGCTCTCGTGCAAGAGCTCTGCAGTTCGATCTACATTTTTAGGGATGGCAGGGTGGAAGACGCAGGCGCTTCGGAGTTCATCTTCGCACACTCCCAGAATCCCTACACGCGAAGCCTCATTGATGCACGCCCGCGGCGGTTCACGCACTGACCGCAGCGCGTGCGGCGGGGACCGGCAGACAGTCGGCTTCCAGGAATTCGTTCAACTTCATCCACAGCCACGCGAGCGCTCATTCGCAGCGAAGGAAGGTCCGTCATGACAACTATGTTCACAACCGCCGTAACCGGGCAATCTCTCATCAAGCACGATATTCGCGGCATTGACACGCCAGGCTTTCAGGCCGCACGGGAGGTGCTGGGCCGGGCCGATCTTGCATTCACCAACTTTGAAAGCACGATCCAAGGAAGTCATGGCGGATGGCCGCTCAAGGGCTCGTTCTTCGGATGCAGCCAGCCAGTCGTTCTCGACACGCTACAAGCACTGGGATTCCAGGCGCTTTCGCTGTCGAACAATCACGCTTTCGATCTCGGTCCTGCCGGGGTTCTTTCGACCCTTGAAGAGGCAGACAGGCGCGGCTTCCTGCATGCCGGCATCGGGCGCAACCATACTGCAGCGGCTCGTGCCGCCAAAGGTTCGTTCGGTGGCAGGAAGGTGGCCCTCGTCGCGATGGATGGAGGACCCGGACCCGATTTCATGTACGCAGCGGACGCCGCCAATGCGCGACCCGAGCGTCCGGGCGTGAACCGGCTGAGGTTGAGCAAGGTGATCGATGTCGACAGCGACACGTTCGAACAGTTGCGTGCCGTTCGTGACAAGGTTGGCTATACTACGATGGACCTTGCCAATGACAGCCAGCCGGACGACGCGCCGCATGTCGACCCTGAAGCCGAAATCAGCATCGCCCGGGCGATTTTCAGACGCTCCGACAGATGCGGCCGAAATGTCAAAGTCGATGCGGTCGACATGGCGCGAAACCTCGCCGCGATCACGTCTGCGGCTGAAGAGGGGCATCTCGTCATCGCTTACCTGCATCACCACCACTGGGCATCGGACTGGTATCAGGTTCCGGAGTGGGTAGATGCCGTCGCAAAAAAATGCATCGACGCCGGCGCGGCAATGTTCGTCAGCCACGGCGCTCCGGTTCTCCAGCCCGTTGAAATCTATCGACGCCGGCCCATCTTCTACAGCTTGGGCAACTTCATCTTTCATGTGAAATCTGAGAAATCACCATGGAGGGCGCCAGAAGTGTGGGAAAGTGTCATCGGACTATGCTCGTTCGACGAGGATGGTAACTTGGCCGGTATGTCCTTCCATCCGGTCGTCATCGGCGGCAGCAAAACGCCTGACAGTGATGACCTGGAACGACGGCTTGCTCCCGAACTTGCCGGTGCAGCTGACGCCGAGAGGATCCTGCACCGATTTCGGGAACACTCCGCGAAGCTCGGTACCGATATCGAAATCTCCGCTGGCGTTGGTCTTTTGAGACTTTAGTTGACGCGTCGCCAGTGGAATCCAGATCACGGAGAACCCTGGCCCGCTTCGCTCTCTTCACGTCGAGTGGGAGTTTTCGTCGCTTCGGGTCGCTTCGCGGTCTCGACATTGAGGAGATCCGCGGCTTGCACTCCGAGGATCCCCGCAAGACTATCGACCATATCGATGGTGGCGCCATATTGGCAGCGCTCCAGCGAGCTGACATAGGTGCGATGGATATTGGCCCGGTGAGCAAGCTCCTCCTGGGAAAGGCCTCTTGCATGCCGCAAGGCGCGAAGGTTTGACGCAAGAACCTCTCGTATGTTCATGGCGAGAAATATGCGCGTGTTGCAGTGCATACATCTACAGAGTATTCTCTGCATTCGCGTTCATTAGGTACCCTGGGAATGTTGATTTGCAATGAGACCATCGACAAAACCATTCGCACCGGCATCCACGACTATCTTCCATGTTCATGCGAATTTGTGCATAATGCCGTCATGACCGAACTGTTGGAACACGCCATTGAACGGGTCCGCTCCCTCCCTCCGGAGGCGCAGGACGATTTTGCCCGCGTCCTTCTCCGCCTCGCCGGCGAGGAAGACGCCGTCTATCTGCTAACGCCTGAGGAAGAGGCAGACCTTGAAGCGGCGGAGGCCGAAATCGAGCGGGGCGAGATTGCCACCGACGCAGAGGTGGCCGCCGTCTTCGCAAAATATCGGCTGTGAAACTCCGCTATACCCGAACCGCGCTTCTTCAGATTGACAAGGCGCTCAACTATGTACGCCAGCGTTCGCCTCAGGCGGCTGCGCGCATCAACGAGCGGATCGTCGTCGCCGTCAATCTTGTCCTCGATCACCCGAAAGCCGGACAGGCGACAAACCATCCTGGAGTGCGACGTATAGTGCTGAAACCCTATCCATACGTGATCTTCTATCGCGTCGCCGAAACCGAAATTATCGTCCTACGATTCCGGCATACCGCCCGCAAGCCCCAGCCGCCGATGAGCTGAGATTGGCGAAGCCTCCAGGGGTTGACTTCTCGGGAGCCTTCGGACGAAACACGGACATCGTGTCAACCGGCATGCGGGCGTCGCGGCATCTCGATTAAGTTATTGATAATAAACAGGAAAATTGCATAAGATATCTTATGGAACTCCAGAAAGAAAGGCTGCTTGGCTGTCAGGCGCGAGTGGGTCGGCCAGCGCGGGATCCCTCGTTCCAGCCGTGGCGCCAAATCGACCATCTCATTCCCACAAAAGCCGATAAGCCATGATCTATGGAGATTTGCCAGTCATATGCTATCTCCTCTCTAGCCTTGTTTCAAAAGCGAGAGCAGTCACCTGCCCTCCGCCAGTGCGTGTCACCACGCCACGACGAGCGCGGTCCGCAATTGCCGAATGACATCAGGCGACGGCGGATTGCCGTTCAAGATCGACGCCGAAATCCGTCCCGGTCCTGGCTTTGATCTCATCGACGGTGACACCGTCTGCAAGATCGGTCAGCATCATCCGCACAGGGCCACGCTTCTGGATTTCAAATACGCCAAGGTCGGTAATGACAAGGTCTGCCACGCGTCGGCCCGTTAGAGGCAATGTGCATTCGGACAGAAGCTTCGGCTTCCCCTTGGCCTGATGTTCCATCACCACGACAACCTTCTTGACGCCAGCGACAAGGTCCATGGCACCGCCCATGCCCTTGACCATGTGGCCGGGGATCATCCAGTTCGCGAGGTCGCCATTGGAGGCGACCTGCATGGCGCCGAGGATCGACAAGTCGATGTGGCCGCCGCGGATCATCGCGAAACTATCGGCGCTCGAGAAATAGCTCGTCGTCGGCAGTTCGGTTATTGTCTGCTTGCCAGCGTTGATGAGATCGGCATCTTCCTCGCCTTCGTACGGAAAAGGTCCCATTCCGAGCATGCCGTTCTCGCTCTGAAGGCGAACGTCGATCCCCTTGGGAATGAAATTTGCGACGAGGGTCGGAATGCCAATGCCGAGATTGACGTAAAAGCCGTCCTTGAGTTCCAAAGCGGCGCGCGCCGCCATCTGTTCGCGTGTCCAGGCCATCAGAGCGCTCCCTCCAGCTCGGCATTACGTTTACGCGTCGTTGGTTGCTCGATATGTTTGACTGGCCCGGGAACATGGACGAGCCCCGAGATAAAGATGCCCGATGTATGGATCTGATCAGCATAGCCTTGGTGCAGGGATCGTTAAACGCGGTGTCGTAGATGCTGGGCCAGCCCGATAACTGGTCTCCGCCACGATGCCCTTCAAGCACAATGCCTCACGACGCCATCACATAGGCAAGATGAAATTCAAGGTGACGAACTGGCATGAGTACGAGGCAGGGCTTCGTCGACGCGGCAGCCTGACGCTTTGGATGACACCGGAAGCTTTGTCGTCCTGGCGGGCTCCGAAGCGCACGACACGCGGTGGCCAGCCACGCTACTCGGATCTGGCGATAGAGGCCGCTCTGACGCTGGGACTGGTGTTCGGCCTTCGGCTGCGCCAGACGGAAGGTTTTGTCACATCGGTTCTGAAGCTGATGGGACTGGATCTCGCCGTTCCCGATCATACGACCTTGAGTCGTCGGGCAGGCAAGCCGAGAATGCCGGACAAGCGGCAATGTAATCATCCCTCGGAAAAGGGGCCTGTCCACGTCCTGATCGATAGCACAGGGCTGCAAATCTACGGCGCTGGCCAATGGCTGGAGGAAAAGCATGGTGTCAAATCCCGAAGGGGTTGGCGCAAACTGCACCTGGCGCTGGATGCCGATAGCGGCGACATCATCGCTCACGTCATGACCGACCAGGATGCCGGCGACGCCTCGCAGGTGGAGCGGCTACTCGACCAGATCGACACACCGATCAGCCAGTTCACGGCCGATGGAGCCTATGACGGTGAGCCGACCTACGATGCCGTCACCAAGCACACCGCCGATGCCGAGGTGATCATTCCGCCGCGTGCCAATGCGGTGGAGCGTCAGCAAGACGATCCCTCCCGTCAACGCCACCGGCATATCGCGGAGATCAACGCCAATGGTCGAATGAAATGGCAGGCCGCGACCGGTTACGGCAAGCGATCTCTAGTCGAGACCGCGATCGGTCGTTACAAATCGATCATCGGCCGTCGGCTGCGGGCACGTTCATTCGCCGCCCAACAGACGGAAGCTGCCCTCAGCTGCGCAGTCCTCAATCACATGCTGGCCTGCGCACGCCCGAAATCCGTCCGGTGTGGAAAAGCTACCGCATAGCCGCGGCATCGGAGACCGAATTCCGCTCGCAATACGACCGATGCACCAGCGCCATAGAGCGCCAGTTGCTCTTCGCGTTTGCGATCCCAGTGCGACTTCTTCGAGCCGCTGCCGGAAACGCCGCTCGATAACGGTTGTCCGTGTTGGTGGTCTGTGCGGTGTCTGTTGCGCCACGCTTCCAAGCTGTTGAGCTCTTGGTGAGGAATCGTCTTTTCCTGCTTTGGTTCGGCATGAGGGAGTACTCGGTAAATCACTCCGTTGATCTCTGCCTCGATCGCCACGCCGTGTTTCTTGGCCGCCATCGCCATGCGGTTAAGATCGGATTGCTTGATTCCTGCTTTGGCGGTCACGGCCGGCCCTCCGTGGGTTGAGCATCCCAACCAGATACCGCAAGCAGTCTCCCTTTGGCGCGGGGTCACACCACGACGAAGTCGGTCGCAGTTATGTCAGGATGATGCAAGAACGTCGCCAAGAGTTCTGCCTTCCCGCCACCTTTACCGTCGGCATCGTAATACAGGTTGCCGTTGGTCGTGTTGTAGAGGAAGTGATCACCGGCATCTGCTGCTGCGCCGCTCTTGCTTGCCAGAAACGATGAGGCCGCCAGCTTGCCGACGCCAAACCCGAAGATTGTATGATCGAGCGCAATCATGTCATTGTCAGGATCAAAGTCGGTGATCGTGTCGGCGTTCGTGGAACCGTTCGGCGTCGTGTCGAAGTAAAACGTATCGTCGCCAAGGCCACCTGTCAGTCGATCCTGACCATTGCCACCGTGGATTTGATCATCGTCGGCGCCTGTCTTGATTTTGTCGTTTCCATCGCCGCCAAAAACTGCCCCGGTGAGGGAGCCATGTCCACCAATGTAAACGTCATCGCCGCCAGCAAGCATCACAGCCCCCTCCATCGAGCCGCTGTTGGCTATGCGCTGCGAGGCGCCACCGGAGAAGTCTATGAAGCTTGCGCTGTCGCCGCGGATCATCCCGCTATTGGTAATGTTAACAGCCTCAGAGCCCAATACATAAAGTCCATACGTACCGCCAACGATCGAGCCGGTGTTACCGATGGATGATGAGCGCGGCAACTCGTCCAATTGCGTGTCGAGATAGACGCCATAATAGTTTCCCCAAAGCTCTCCAGCATTTTGCACGCTGCTATGAAAACCGGTAATAGATATCGCGCCATAGCCGAAACCGAACCCTGTAACAGTGCCCCCTGAGTAGATCGTGACATTTTCGTCCTGCGGCTGGAAGGGCTTAGTGCCCAAAGTTACGCCAGTGGTGTCGGACAATACGTCGCCTTTGATTGCTGCCGACAGAAAAGAAGTATCGCCGTAGATACCGCCGGATGCAGTGACATCTTGCTCCACGAACGCTTGAAAATTCTCGTCCACAAAGATTGTGGTGTCCCGGTTCTCATGAATAACCGTTATCATAACGGTCTCCCTCCATTGTTGCTCACGACGATGTTCTCAAGCTGATGGCCGCATACTTGCATTGTCTCTAAAGAATGGGAAGGCCGGGCGAGCACAAGGCATCCTCCGGAGAGATGCTTATGAATCTTAGTAAATCAGGTTGTCTGTTCTTTGATGCGAAAACGCCTGCGGGAAATTGCCGACCTGGCGCCTTGAGCTCACGTCATATTCTTCAGCGAGCAAGCCGACATCATTGCAGAGGTCGAGCAGTTGCTCGAAGAGTTTGTGTGCACCCGCCGTTCAAGCAACACGTAGTTGTCCACGAGCCAGAAGCTGCATGCGAGAAAGACGCCCTGACCCGGCGGAAGGGCGTCGGACCCCTGGCCATCCTCATAGCGTAAAAGAAGGCCCTTGCGCATAAGCCGTTTTTCTACCGCCTGGACGGTGCTGACGACCCGCGGATCGTCAGTTGGCAGGAAGCCGACGAGCGGGAGTAGCAGCAGGCTCGCATCCAGGACGGAAGAGCCGTAGGACTGAACGAATGATCCCAGCTCCGCATTATAGCCCTGTTCGCAAACCTGATGGTGGATTTCCTCGCGGATGCTTCTCCATTCTTCAACCGGACCTTCGACCGCGAACTCCTCGACCATGCGGATCGCCCGATCGAAGGCAAGCCAAGCCATGAACTTGGAATGGGTGAAATGCCTTTTCGCGCCTCGGACTTCCCAGATGCCGCGATCGGGCTCATGCCAAACCTTGGCGAGATGGCTGACAAGCACCCGCTCGACTGGCCATGTCGCCTCGTCCGGCGACAGGCCAGCCTTACGCGCCACGTAGAGCGTATCGAGCAGTTCCCCGAACACGTCGAGCTGCAATTGCTCCGAAGCCTTGTTGCCGATGCGGACCGGCTTCGATGCCTCGTAACCACCAAGCCAGGGGATTTCATATTCAGTGAGCCGCCGTTCGCCACCGACGCCATACATGATCTGCAAGTCGTTCGGATCGCCGGCCACGGCCCGCAGCAGCCAGTCACGCCAACGTCGAGCCTCGTCGAGAAAGCCGCCATTGATGAGAGCGTAAATCGTAAATGTCGCGTCCCTGAGCCAGCAGAAGCGATAATCCCAGTTTCTTGGGCCGCCAATCAGCTCAGGCAGCGATGTGGTGGCGGCAGCAACGATGCCGCCGGTTTCGCGGTGCGTCAGCGCCTTCAATGTCAGCAGTGATCGAATGACGGGCTGCGACCAGTTTTCCGCCGGGTTGAAGTGTGAGGCCCAGTGTTCCCACGCCTTCTGCTCCTGCTCCAGAACTTGCATCGGGTCTATCGCGTCCGGAAGTGGACGGAAGGAGAGCGTCCAACTCATCGCAAAACGATGTTCCTCACCGGCGCCTACCGTGAATGTGCCTACCGTCCGCATATCCTCGCCACGCAAGGTCACGGAGGAAGCGAGGACGATCCCGTCGGGGCCGGAGACGAACACCAGCCTTCCGTCCTCGTGCCTGGAAACCCAGGGAATCGTCTTGCCATAGTCGAACCGAAGCACGATCTCCGTATGCATCTCGACCGAGCCGCCCAGGCCTTTGACGATACGAATGAGGTCCGTGACGCCATCGCGTCTGGACAAGACGTCGATAAGCTGCACGGTTCCGGTCTCGGTTTCGAAAGTGGTTTCGAGAACGAGGCTGTTTCCGCGGTAGCGGCGCGTGATGGTGGTTTCCTCAGCGGTGGGCGCAATCAGCCAGCGCCCGTTATCCCCGCCGCCGAGCAGCGCGGCAAAGCAGGCGCTGCTGTCGAAACGCGGCAGGCAGAGCCAATCGATCGAGCCATTCCGGCCTACCAGCGCCATGGTCTCGCAGTTTCCGATGACGGCATAGTCCTCGATGCGTGACGCCATTCCAGACCTCCACTCCACTGATGTTGTCGCGCTCGGTTGAATCGGGGTCGAGCGGCGATGTAACGCGTCAACCACGCCTCCGATCCCGACGGGCGAACTTATCCCACCGAAGCCGGTTAATTGCTTGAGGAGTTGCAAGAGGAGAGGACGGGACAACGCCATGACAATCTCTGAACCTGACGTCGGCGTGATCACCGGAGCGACTGCGGGGGTGGGGCGGTCCACCGTTCGCGCCTTCGCCCGGCGTGGCGTGGCGATAACGCCGAAGATGGCGCGCAATAGGTATCCGCTTAGAGTTGTTTCTCAAAATCGGACTAAGAACTTATCGATCCATCGAAATCGTCTGCGGCGCTTCAGGAACCGAATGTGGCCTGTAGCATCGATGCCCTGCGAAAGAGACGTGCTCCTTTCCACGCCCAAACGGGGGGCCGTGATTAAGGTGACCAGGTCTCCCTCGGATGTACGGGGAGTCGCGCTACGACTTTGTTAGTGCCCTGCGCAGCAATCAATCTCCCATCTTACTTTTTTCCAAGGAGTGGACTAGGAAAATAGGTGCATCCAGGGCGACGTCGCCCCTCCAATCCTGAGGCTCCATGCATTTCGAAGATCTGGACCTGAACTTGCTTCGAGTTTTCGATGTCATGATGCGTGAAGGCAGTGTCACACGCACGGCGGAGCGCTTGGGCAGAACCCAATCTGCCATCAGCCATTCCCTGGGGAAACTGAGAATACTTTTCCGTGACGAGCTGTTCACCCGTGACGGTTCGGTTATGCGCCCCACGGCGCGTGCGGTCGAGCTCGTCTCAGAGGTTTCAGTCGCGTTGAATGCTATACGGTCTTCCATCGATAGACATCAACTCTTTGACCCAGCGACGACACGCCGCAACTTTAGGGTGGGCCTTACCGATTACCATGCAATGGTTTTCATTCCGGGGTTGTTGCGAGAGTTTTCCCGGCGCGCGCCGAATGCGACCCTCAACGTTATTCCCGCCAATGGGATCGAGATAGTCAATGCCATCCAGCTTAGGCAACTGGACTGCGCTGTGACCGGTGCATCGATCAAGGACGACCCACGCGTTCAAAGAATTGAAATGGGTCAGGATCGTTTGTTGTGTGCCGTTTGGAGCAAGAGCGCAATTGCCAGACAAGAGCTGACCTTGGACGCATATCTGGCTGCGTCGCATCTGCAGATTTCAGCGGACGGCGTTTCCGCTGGGCTGGCAGATGCGGCTCTCAACGCGGTCGGCTTGAGACGCAATGTCGTCGCTACAATCTCGAACTATTTGACGTTGCCATGGGTGCTGCGGGGAACGGAGCTTATCACCCACTGCGGCGACGGCATTTTGCAAATCCTTGACGATGCTAGCGAAGTGAAGGTGATCGCTCCTCCACTGAAAATCGAAAACGTCAGCACAGCGTTGCTGTTGCAGCCCCATATGGTTGGGGATCCCGGCATTGTATGGCTCAAGCAGATCCTTTCCGAGATCTATAACGAGTTTCAGCACAAGAAGTCCGAGACTATCAAAGCTCGTTCTCTTTGAGCTTGCACCTGGACTGTGTCCTTTTCATGCGCGACATTCATATAGATAATGACGAATATGAATTTGACTGATGGCGTACATTGCGCGAGGCTCCTGATCGCAACAAAAACGGGGAACCTCTCATGCGAACCATCTTCAAAGCGTTTCTCGGCCTTTCGGCCATCCTATGGGCCTCCACAGCCCATGCAACCACCCTGGAAACCGTGCAGAAACATGGAGTGCTAACATGCGGCACCAACGCTGCCACAGCGGGGTTCAGTCTCCCGGACAATGACGGCAAGTGGACTGGCTTCGTGGTAGACTATTGCCGCGCGGTGGCCGCTGCGGTCTTGGGCGACGCCCAGAAGGTAAAGTTCATCCCGCTGACGCCCAAGGATCGGTTCACTGCCTTGCAGTCCGGCGAGATCGATATCCTGGCGCACAACGCAACCTGGACATCGTCGCGCGACTCGACCTTGGGCATCTTGTTCGCGGGCACATATTTTTATGATGGCCAGGGCTTTTTGGTCCGCAAGGCCGACAATATCAAGGCGATCAAGGACCTCAATGGGGCTTCAATCTGCGTGACGCAGGGAACGACGACCGAATTGAACATCGCCGATTATTTCCGCGCGCAGAAGATCACCTATACGACCGTCGGATTTGCCGACGAGGAATCCGTCGTCAAAGCTTTTGAAGAGGGACGCTGCGACGCGATGTCAGCCGATAGCTCGACATTGAATGCTTCGCGCACGAGGATGGCCAAACCCGATGACAGCGTTGTGCTTCCCGAGTTGATCTCGAAGGAGCCCCTGGGACCGGTCGTGCGTCAGGGTGACGACCGTTGGTTCAACATCGCCAAATGGACCCTGTACGTTTTGGTTGCTGCGGAAGAGTATGGCGTTACGTCGCAAAACGTCGATGAGATGAAATCCTCCTCCAACCCGAATATTCGCCGCCTGCTCGGCGTGGAGGGCAGTATTGGAAAGGATTTCGGCCTCAGCGACACCTGGACGGTCGACGTCATCAAGCAAGTCGGCAACTATGGTGAGATTTTCGACCGTTCGATCGGCAAGGATTCTCCGCTGAAGATCAGCCGTGGCGTCAATGCCCTGTGGAACCAGGGCGGCCTGCAATACGCCCCGCCGATCCGATAAACCGGGACAACTGGCAGATTGGCGCGGAAAGCCGCGCCAATCCCCTCAAAACAGCCAAGAGGATCAGGATATGTCCGATCTTTCGCTCGCAGTGCCGCCGCGCCGCAGTCTATCCCTGCACGATTCTCGACTAAGAGGTATCGTCTATCAGGCGTTGCTTGCCGGGAGTCTTCTGGCCCTCGTCACCGCGATCGGAATCCAGACGGTGTCCAATATGAGCGCGCGGGGAATTCCGCTGTCGCTCGACTTCTGGAACGAAACAGCAGGGTTTGCCATCAACCAAACCCTAATTCCTTACGACTCGCTTTCGACATACGGGCGTGCGTTTTGGGTGGGGGTGGTAAACACGCTGCTGGTCGGCTGTCTTGGTATCGTATTCGCCACCGTTCTCGGCTTTATTGTCGGCGTTGCGCGGCTTTCCGACAATTGGGTCGTGGCGAAGATCTCTGCATTCTATGTGGAAATCATCCGCAACGTTCCGCTGCTTCTGCAACTTCTTTTCTGGTACAACGCAGTCCTCAAGCCGTTGCCTGCGCCGAAGGCATCTATCACAATACCCGGCGGCATCTTCCTCAACAATCGTGGACTGATCATCCCAGAAATCCAGCTTCATTCTGGGGCGGGCCTGGTCGGGCTTGCGATCTTGATCGCTTCGCTCTCGTCATGCGCATTCTACGTCTATGCAAAGGGCGTCCAGAAGCGAACCGGTCAGCAGCTTCCGATCCTGGCATTCTCCGTCGGAATTATGATCGGCTTGCCGCTGCTTGCTTTCATTGCCACCGGCAATCCCGTTTCCTTCCAGGCGCCCAAATTGGTCGGCTTCAATTTCACGGGCGGGCACCAGATATACCCTGAGTTCGCAGCGCTTCTGATTGGGCTATCGGTCTACACGGCATCGTATGTCGCTGAGATCGTCCGGGGCGGGATACAGGCGATACCCAAGGGTCAGACCGAGGCTGCATATGCGCTTGCGCTGCCGCCCGGCAAGACCCTGCGCCTTGTCGTTGTCCCGCAAGCCCTGCGAGTGATCGTTCCTCCACTGACCAGCCAGTATCTCAATCTGATCAAGAATTCATCTTTAGCCGTGTTCATCGGCTATCCCGACCTCGTTCAGGTTTTCGCAGGCACGGTGCTGAACCAGACGGGGGCGGCGATTCAGGTCATGGCCATCACGCTGTCGGTCTATCTCGCCATCTCATTGCTGACGTCGATGGCAATGAATCTGTTCAATCAGCGGTTTGCAATCGTCGAGAGGTGACACATGAACGAAAACTCTCTGACCTCCGACGCCAGTTCGCTTTTGCCCGCCGCGGAACGACCAGCCTTTGCCCGGCTTGGCATCGGTACCTGGTTGATGAAGAACCTGTTCTCAACCCCTTTTTCTGGCGTTCTCACGATCGGTTTTGCACTGATCGGAACATGGCTGCTTCACCAATTTCTCAGTTTCGCAATATTCGGTGCAGTATGGAGCGGGGGCAAGGCAGCCTGCCTCGCAAATCCGCAAGGCGCCTGCTGGCCATTCATAGCGCAGAAGTTCGATTACCTGCGTTACGGCGCGTATCCCGTGCCGGAACGCTGGCGTGTCGATCTGACGGAGGCGGTCGGCGCAATACTGATTGCCTGGCTCCTCTGGAATGGGGCGCCCCGCCGCAACATCGCAGCGGTTCTGTTTTTCATTGCTTATCCCGTTCTCGCTTTTGTGCTGCTGCACGGCCTGGCCATGCTGAACCTCCCGGTGATTGACACCACCCTATGGGGCGGCCTCCTCATCACCCTCCTGATGTCGATTGTGGGTATCGTTTTCTCGCTGCCGCTCGGGGTGTTGCTGGCGCTTGGCCGAATGTCGGAACTGCCAATCGTACGGGCGGTTTCCGTCATGTACATCGAGGTTGTGCGAGGAGTGCCGTTCATCACGGTACTCTTCATGGCCAACTTCATGATGCCGCTTTTCGTGCCGGACTATTTGACGCCGGACAGGCTGCTTCGTCCTCTTATCGCGATTGCGCTATTTTCATCTGCTTACATGGCCGAAGTGGTTCGTGCAGGCCTCCAGGCGATCCCCAAGGGCCAGCATGAAGCTGCGAAGTCGCTAGGCATCGGCTACGTCAATGCAATGCGGCTCGTAGTGCTTCCCCAAGCCCTGACGATCGTCATCCCGAGCATCGTCTCCACTTTCATTGGACTGTTCAAGGATACGACATTGGTGGCGATAGTCGGGATCGCCGATTTTCTGAGGGCGGTTGAATCCGCTCGGGTGGACCCGAGTTGGGCCGGTCCGACAATTTCGACAACGGGCTATCTGTTCGCAGCGCTTGTCTACTGGGTCTTCTGCTTCGGCATGTCGCGCTACTCGCAGTTCATGGAGCGCCAATTGGCGCATGGCCACAAACACTAGGGAACTTGGACCATGGCTACTCAGACGGCTTCCTCGGCATTGCGGCCACGCCCTCAGGGCACCGCGGCGATTCAACTTCACAACGTCAACAAATGGTATGGCGACTATCATGCATTGAGAAACATCAACGTTTCGGTCCAATCTGGAGAGCGCCTCGTGATTTGCGGCCCTTCAGGATCGGGCAAATCCACGATGATCCGGTGCATAAACCGACTGGAGAAGCACCAGACTGGCGAGATCACCGTCAATGGAACAGAGCTGACCGACGACCTTCGGAAGATTGACGAAGTCCGATCGGAGGTCGGAATGGTGTTTCAGCATTTTAACCTGTTCCCACATCTTACAGTGCTGGAGAACTGCATGCTCGCCCCGATATGGGTGCTGAAGCGTCCGCGCAGGGCTGCCGAAGAGATCGCAATGGGTTTTCTTGACCGTGTGAAGATTGCCGACAAGGCCAGAAGCTACCCCGGCCAATTGTCGGGCGGCCAACAGCAGCGCGCGGCCATCGCTCGCGCGCTGTGCATGAGCCCGAAAGTCATGCTGTTTGATGAACCGACGTCCGCCCTCGATCCGGAGATGGTCAAGGAGGTTTTGGATACCATGGTCTCGCTCGCCACTGAAGGCATGACAATGCTCTGCGTGACGCATGAGATGGGCTTTGCGCGCGAGGTGGCGGACCGCGTCGTCTTTATGGATGGCGGACAAATCATCGAGTCAAACACGCCGGATGAATTCTTCGGTCAGCCTCGTTCAGAGCGGGCAAAGCAATTCCTTGCCCAGATACTGAAATAGTTCGCGAAGTTCTAAAGTTCTGCGCTGATACCATAAAAACATGAGGAAACACAAAGATGGCAGTCAATGCTTCATCGAAGGCAGGGTCGCGCGACGATGCCGTCAAGGTATTCAATTTCGACCAGGTGCACGACCGGCATCAGTTCGGTTCTGTGAAATGGGCGAACCAATGGGACGAGTTCTCGCCACGGGTTGAAGGTGAGAATCTGCTTTCGCTGTGGACTGCAGACATGGATTTTCGCGCGCCGGAGACCGTAATCGAGAGGCTCCGCGATGCCGCCGATCATGGGATTTATGGCTATACCCGCCGCGACCCGCGCCACTATGAAATCGTCCGATCCTGGTTCGAGCGCAGGCATGGCTGGGACCCTGCATTGGAGACACTGCTGCCTGCGCCCGCGATCATGCCCACGGTCGCGGCAATACTTCGGACCTTCACCGAGCCAAGTGACGGCGTCATTGTCCAGACACCCGTTTATTCTCCGTATTTCGAAGTCGTGCGCGGCAGCGAACGAACCTTGCTCATCAACCGTTTGCTTTTGCGCGATAATCAGTACGAACTCGACCTCGACGATTTCGAGAAACTGGCCTCGAACGGCGCCAAGGTTTTTCTTCTGTGTAATCCGCACAATCCGGCAGGCAAGGCGTGGACAGTCGACGAGTTGACGGCGCTCAACGACATATGCCAGCGCTACGACCTGCTGGTCATATCGGATGACATCCACTGCGACATAAGGCTGTCGAGCCGACCCCACATAGTGTTTTCCTCGATCTCGGACGACGCTGCGGACAGGTCGTTCATTTGTACCGCGCCCACCAAAACCTTCAACTTGGCTGGCGTCCCGTCGGCTACGATTTCTGTCGTGAACAAGGCGCGCCGAGACGCCTTGCTGTCCGCAATGCAATCGTCGTTCATGGTGAATGCCAACTACTTCGGCAGACTGGCTCTCGAGACAGCATACAGCACCGGTGACCAATGGTTGGACCAGGCCACACGCTACATTGGTGAAAATGTTGGGGTGGTTGAAGAGTTCGCCAGCACCAGTCTCCCCGGCATTACACCCATGAAACCTGATGCCTCATTTCTTGTGTGGCTCGATGCACGTGATCTCGACCGGAAGGTGGGGGGCATTCAGAAGTTCTTCGTCGATCACGCCGGAGTGAATCTGTATGACGGCCGCGTATATGGACCAGGGGGTGAGGGCTTCATCCGTCTCAATGTCGGCTGCCCCAGAAGTGTCCTTCAGACCGGGTTGGAGCAGATGTCCAAGGCCTTGTCGGCGCTGAAGTGAAGCACCGGCAGCGTTTGGCGATCATCTCGTAAAGCTCCCGCATCAAGGCAGGAATCATGAAAAGACCAACGATGGGCTCGTCGCAAAGTTTCTCCGTTAACGCCGCTTTGATGATTTGCCGGTGAAAAGACGCCCGGATTTGTTGGAGCGTCGGATCATTCATGATTCTCAATGCCATTGCCGAAAAGCTGAAACGCCAGTCGAAGGACGATTTCAAGGGACGGCAGTTTGAAGCGTGGCTGATCATTCAGGCGGTTTCCTGGTATTTGCGCTATCCGCTGAGCTGCCGCATTGTGGTTCGATCCGCGTCGATGAAACATACGTGAAAATTCGGGGTCAATGGCGATATCTGTACCGGGCTATCGAYAAGCACGGCAACCCGGTGGATTTCTTGCTCACCGCGAGGCGCGACCTCGACGCCGCCAAGCGCTYCTTTCGCAAGATGCTGAAGGATGAGCCACTGCTGTCACCCGRCAAAATCGGCACCGACGGCGCCAATACCTTTCCTTCGACCATCAAAACGTCCGTCGAAGAGGGACTGCTCCACCCAGA